>NZ_DKJS01000046.1:0-131177 GCF_002455205.1 Lysinibacillus sp. UBA6686
AACAGAAAATTCAATTAAAATTAATGCGACGCTAGTGCTGGGAATGGAATATTAAAAAACAATATGCTAAAATTATCTTCATTAAAAAAGTCTAAGTGCTGGAACACCTAGACAGGCTACAATTAGTAAAACTTGGCCTAATCTTGTTTTAACAGAAAAGAATAATTATTTTTGGAAAGACTTCCTATTTAAAACTTTCATGAGTTTAAATTAGGAGGTCATTTTCGTTCAAGTTAAAATCAGAGAACATTAAAATACATATTATATTTAAACTTGGTACAATAGCAATAGCTCAAAATATAAATAGAAGTATTCCTAATTTTAAATGAGTTGTTGATTCAAATAGGAAAAAATGTAAATGAAAGAGCTGGCAAGTAGTTGAATTTGTTGAAGCTTTAGATGTTATGCCTGTGATTTATCGATTATGTAATTCGACTTTGAAAGATTTAGTTAACAGATGAAATACTAAGAAATTCCTAGTTTTAAAAACCCCCTAGTTATATTTAAAATACTGAACTGCACCTCTAATTGTTAGATACCATCTAACTATTGGAGGTGCAGTTTTTCAATTCAGGTATTACATTTGAATACTTACCTATATAGAGAAAATAAACTAACCCTAAAAAATCACCGACCAAGTAAAATATTTCGCTCACGAGGCTAGTTCATGAGCAGCAGCAGCATCCTCTAATAATTCATTAAGCCCCCAGGTAACTACCAATCAAACAATTGTGCAATGCTTTTGAATAAACTGTCTTAAAAGTGGGGAAAATTTTTAAAAAATAGAAAGGATCTAGCTATGGAATTTTATAAAGAAAAAATAATCTATTGTTACTGTTGTCGTAAAAAGACCTTATTTACATGTAAAGATATGCATAATAAAAATGGGGTAGATAGTCATTGTAGTGAATGTGTTGATCTTTGGTTTGAATGGCAAAACCGAGCAGTAGAACGAGAAATGGAAAAGTGGATTGATTATAACAAAGAGGTCATATAGAAGCATGCTATATTTAGCATGCTTTTTTTGGTAGGTATTTTGATAACTCAAGCAACTATATCTTGACTGAAAGACTCCCAAACATGTTGCTCAATTCTCTTGCATATATTTGAAATAGAAATATTGAGGGGGAGAGATTCAGATGGAAAAGATTATAACAGCTTTGATAGTAAGACCAAACAGGAAGCCAGTATTAAAAGAAATTTTAAACTGTGAGGAAGAAATAGCAAGAATAATTGAAATAGATAAAGAAAATTTAGGATGTATATATATGAAATCTTCTTATATTTATTTTCCCTTATTTCTTAATGGGAGTTATTGTATTGAAACGGGCGTTTTTCCAAGTACGATTGTTTTATTGAAAAAAAAAGAATACTCTATGCCAGATTCAAAGGCTTTAAAAATTTCGCATATGACGGAAAAAAGTGCATTTACCTTTTTAAAGGAAATTAATATAGCAGCTAATGAATTGAAAGATGAACGATTATTTATCCAAAATAGCACAGATGTAATAGATTTTATAATAAATCGTGTTTTACATAATAAAAAGATTAACTCTACCTCAAAGGCTTTACTAGTATTTATTCAAAGGTATAACTTTGATATTACTATGTCTCAAATTGTTGAACATTTTAAAGAAGACATTGGTATTATTGAACAAGGAATTAAAGATTTAATAAAGTTAAATTTGCTTGTTGAAAAACAAATAGAGGACTCTAAAGACAGATTTTTCACATTAAATGCTAGGTGTATAGATGAGGCAGAACATCTTTTAAAAGAGTTTACAAATACTACATCAGAACCAGTTTTTATTTCTAATATCAAGTCACAATGCAATGATGATTGTAAAGAGGAAATGGATAACCCAAAATTGAATAAATATATAAAAACTGATGATGAGTATTCCTTCCTTCAGGATGCAATTGAGCTAGTTATTAAAGAGCAAACAGCTTCCGTTTCAATGTTACAAAGAAAATTTAGAATTGGTTATGCAAGGGCTGCTAGATTAGTTGAGACTTTGGAAGAGCGAGGTGTTGTTTCTCCACCTGATGGTAGTAAGCCACGAGAAGTATTAGTAAAAGATCTTGAAAATATCCGAGATACCATAGTAGGATTAGAATTCACTAATAAGTAAGGAAAGGCAGAGGTTAGTCTCTGTGTTTTTTCTGTACAGGGAACATATAAGACAATCCCTATTTGACTTAATTGACACGCCGAATGCTACATCAGAAAAAGAATGGTACTTAGATAAGTAAATATTGTTCAAATTGTACTAAACGGTTTGTTGAGGTAGGACCATCATTTTGATGGTCTTTTTTTATGGTTTAAACTACTAAAAAATATGAAACTTCAAGAAATAATTAATTTAGATAGTATATTTTTCTATGTTCCTGTCAACATTGCTAATAACAAACATTTGAAGGGGAGATAGAATATGTTTAACAAAAGATTTAATCAGAAGGACATTGAAATGTTTAATGAATTACATCAAGAACAAGGAATGAGTTTAAGAGAAATTGCATGGCAATACAAGACTACCCATGGGGTTATCAAAAGGTGTTTAGTCAGTGAAGGTTTTACTTACAAGGCAAGAAAGTACCCATTAAACGAAGAGTTCTTTGAAAAGTTAGATACGTTAGAAAAGCTTTATTTTCTTGGTTGGATATATAGTGATGGTCACGTATTTTCATATGATGAAAAAAATCATGCTGGTTTAAAAATTAAGATTCAAAAAAGAGATGCCTATATCTTAGAGTACCTCAAGAATTTAATTGAATCAGAAGCTCCAATTCAACCTGATTATACAAAGGGAAGGGAATATTCAAGAATCACATTTGGCAGTAAAATCATTTACTCGGATTTATTAAAATATGGTCTAGAGAATCAAAAAACCTTTAAACTTAAATACCCACTAGAACAGGTCTGGGATCATCGACCATTTATTTTAGGGGTATTTGATGGAGATGGTTCAATTAGTATTAAAAAGTCCACTGGGATGCCGCAATTGACTTTTAACGGCACACAAGCAATGATGATGGAAATAAAGGTCATTTTTGAAACTGAATTAGGCGTAAATCCTGTAACTGTACGAAAGAATAAAAACACCTATGCATTATCTTATGGTGGCCCCGCTTCTGTTCACGCTATTGCAAAATGGTTATATTCATGGGATCCTCCAATGTATTTAAAGAGGAAACGTGATTTAATCAATAAATGCCTAAGTCGTGATATATATGGTAAAAATGTAGTTTTATATAAATGCCCTGATTGCGGTAAAACTAGAACTTTTGAAAAAAGGAAAATGTATCAATTGAAAAAGTACTTTTTCAAAAGTAAATTTTGTTCACTTAGTTGCTCGGGGAAATTCTATCGGGAGTATCAATTGAATGGTTATAAATTAACACAGTCTATGGAAGCAGCCTTAAAAAACAATATTCTAGGAACAAAAAAGATATTTATCAAGAGTGCATGGGAAGAGATATAGGGAAGAGGAAACATAGGCTGAATTTTCACATGTTCCTCACCAATATTTCCTTATGGATACAAAGAATAAAAATTACTATGTAAGAGCATTGAAAAAGGATTTATAAGTATAATATCAATAAATTCATTTTATTTTAAAGCTTAAATAAGTATAACCCCGTTCTAAATTTAGGACGGGGTTATCTAATTTTGAATAGAGAAGGTGAGGTATTTAAGATTGGTTTAGAATGCCACTTCAGCTTACATAATATTACATCTGTTTGTTATGTGAAAGGTATAAATGTTGTCTGTTTTGTCTAAAATGTTTAATGAGGGAAGGAGCAGATGATATGTCTAATAAAGAATTAAAAAATATAAAAATTCATGAGATTTTTGAATTACCCGATGAAGAAATTCTAAATCCAGAGGATATTGCAGTATTAGTTGGTATGCATGTTGAGAGTGTAAGAAGATGGTGCAGGCAGGGGAAATTACCATCGTATTGTTTTGGTAACAAGTACATTATTGTTGGGGAAGATTTTAAAATTTTTATGAAGCGATCAAAAGTAACACCAAGATGGGAGCGCTAAGAATGGGAAAAGAAAATGCCATCTTATCACTTTTTAAAGAACATAAGGTGGATTACATTTACAATTCTAAAGAGCAGATTATCCTATTTCCATGCTTTGAATGCTTTGACGAAGTTCAAATGTGTACAAATACAACAAATTGGAAATGCTCTAAATGTTGCAATAATGGAAATCTATTAAGTCTTATTAGATATTTTAATAATGGACATATTTTAAAAACAAGAATATATAATCCAAAAAGAGAGAAAAAGAAGATTAATTTAATGATACAAAATTTAATAAAACAATCACCTGAAATGAAGGAAAAGTTAAATAATATTGAATTGAAGTTCAATGAATTGTTGCAGTATTTTGAGAAAAAGACCTCATAAACACATGAGTTTATGAGGTCTTTTTTTGTTATGATTTTTATTGATATACAATCGAAATAAAAATTCTTTAAGATCTTTTCCAAGTATTTTATAGCGGCCGCTCGGAGCAATAATTCGTAATTTTTTGTTACGACACCATCTTCGTACCGTTTCAGGATGTACTCCTATAAGTTCACTAATATCCTTTGGTGTTAGATATAAATCATCATCCAAAATTTCAAATATTCTTGGTATATTAATATTTTCATTAATGTCGCAAAATAACTGTTCGTCATCTTTTGAGTTACTATTCATTAATTTTCCTCCATCTTAAATTGTTAATGCAATTTTTTCTTTTTTTAACTTATTTACTTCGATGGTCCACTCTTTTACACTTATTGTTTTCGGTCTTGTCCTTAATTCTGACAGCCGATTTTCAATCTGATTAATACGTTCAGAAACCTCTTTTGATTGTACTTCCATAATTAGATTATCTTGTTGTAATTTTATTTCATTATTTGTGGCTTTTTTATATCCTTGTTTTATTTCCCATAGTTCTAATTGTTCTTGATTCCACGGAAAATTAATAGATAAATCAAGTACCTTATAAAAATCATCTTCTGTAATTAATGCAGAGTAATAATCATCCCCAATTGTAGTATCTTTTGGCTTATGCCTCATCTGATACTGTGCAGCAATTTTTTGAATTTCCCCATTAAATCTTAGTACTGGTAGATGAGTTTTAGAAATAATGTTATTCATAGAATGTCGAGATGATTTTAGAACAAAGTTTTCAGTTTGTTCAGGTGTTAGGAAATTTAATAATGGTCTTATTCTAACTAAAAAACTTTTATCTATTTTATTATAGGGCATATCGGGAAATGCGGGGTTAGGCCTAAAGAGATAACCAGATCCTGGTTTGTTTGAAGTACCTTGTTTTAAGTAAAGTTTTTGTAAGTACCTGTTAATTTGTGTTACTGTTTCCTTTGGAATAGGTGTTCCAAAAATAACATGAGAAGGTGAATTTTCATGCTTGGATGCCTCAGTTGGTAATTTTAAGATTCCCCAACCTCTATCATTTAATTTTAAAAATCCTAGTTCATCTAAAAGAAAATGCTCAATACGGACATGTTCCATTTCTTCTGGCCTTAAACCAGTTGTACATCCCAACTGCCAAATAGTAGCATTCATTGTGGAATTTCTAGAAACAGGGTCAGTTAGAATTAGATCTCTTACTTTTATCAATTGTTCAGGTGTTAGAAAGGATTTTTTTGCTTTAGATTCATCAAGCGTAAACCATTTTTTTCTCTCTCTAGGAAATTGATTTAAAAATTGCTTAACCCGTAAATTTAAGGCTAAAAACTCCCTATGTTTTTCTTCACTAATGACAGCTTCTAATTCTAGCTGTTGTAAATAGAAGTAATAGAATTGTTTTAAGTTTAATAGATAATTTTTTAGTGTCACTTTTTTCTTTTTGAGGATAAAGAAAAATAATCTTCTACATTAATTGAAAGAAAATCGAAAACATCAGGATTAAATTCATCAATTATATCCTCATTTATACTTTTATTCACAATCACTTCCTCTTCGATTCCACAACGTCCACTAATAATTAGAACAAAGGCACTTGAAATAATTTCTTTCATGGATTTAAGTGTTTTATCCATATGTGCAATAGTATCTTTAGTACGGAATCCATTAAAATCAATAATTCCATTTTTTCTTCTGAAATTAATAAATTTATCAATTGCATTTTTCTGGTGATTATTTAAAAGGCTATATCTTGAAACTATAATACCTCCTTTATGTTCTTTCTGAGATAATATTTGACTTTTCCTTATACTATACAATGATGCTAATACTTCCTTCTCATCGTATAAATTTGAGCCTTTTAGGTGAATAGGTTGAGGTAACAACCCTTTTCTCGCATATCTAAATATTGTTTCTCTTGTTACGATAATATCTTTATTTTTTGTAGCTATTTCGTTAATAGTTTTAAAATGTTTGATGGTTAAAGATCGAATAAAAAAGTAGTTAAAATGATTTTGATCTTTTTTGACAGGTGGAGTGAGTTTTGGAATACATACATGTTTCCCGTCCCACTTTCCTTCATGTATTTGCTCTATTAGTTCCTCAAAAGTAATACCTAAATATCTAGACATTAGTAATGTACTAATATGATCATCACTTTTGCTGTATTTATCGAAAAGAGCCTTATTCTGCTCATAATAATCCTCAATCTGATTTAATAATACTTTGGGAATTAATGTTTTACCTTTAGTTATTCTTATTTGCGACGAAAATTCCGCTTTCGTGATGATATAGGAAATGTTTCGACGGTCAGGTTCTATAAATTTTGTAGCCTCATTTATACTTACATACCCATTATTATCATTTAGCATGATTAATCCTCCTTATTTAATGATTATTAATAATTGTTTCCAAATAAAATGTTGGGCAAACACACAATACGCACATACAAACACAATCTAAGGTTCAATGATGGGGGACATTTAAGCCTAATATGTTTGTGACTGTGTGTTATGTGTGTAAATATTTTAGCAGTGAAAATTCGATATTTTAAGGCCATATAAATATGTTGCTAACAATATTTTTAAGAAAATGTAAATCAGATTGGAAGAAAATTCATGCGTATTTTTGAATAGAAAAATTTTGAGAAATAGATGAATTTACTCTTAAAATGAGATCCAGAAGTAGGAGGCAGACTAAATTGTTGAATGTAAGCCCCTGCACTTAGGTCAGTACGTCCAAATAAATGAGAGTAATGTGGTCTATGTTGAAAAGATGCAAAGTCTATATAGGGCTTTCAGTAGTACAAGAGAGAGGATACTACCTAAAGTGCATTATTGGGGAATAGAAAATGAAATTTACAAACAAGTTTTAAATAGAGAAGTATTGAAATTTGGTAATGTCAATCCCTTAATACTATCGCACATGGTTAGCGATTTAAGAATTCCAATATCGATGAAATATAGTAAAGTTCGATATCCAGAAAATATAATATGGATATAGATTTAGAAAATCACATTCCAAAGAATTCAAATATCGAGGGATTTGAAGATTGGGTCACAATTGCTAGTATTCAAAATGAAGTAATTCTTGAAGAAGGTTACTTGTCAAACATGCAGAGTATAAAGAAGGTTTATAGTGGTCTTGTAAGTATTGATTTTGCAGATATTAGATCTATTAAAATGCCGTTTAAGAAGGTAGAAGATATAGATTGGTGGTATATAGATGAAGCATTTGAACATGATTTACCAAAGCCCCCAGTAATTTATTTATCATCCTACGGCACAGTTTATAATGACTTTGGAGAACATAGATTATTAAAATTGGAAGATTCGATTATAAATGCATTAAACCTAAAAGCAGCAGACTTTCCGAGTGCGTTTGATTTACTGGATCAAAATAATGAAGTTGCGGTATTTTACAGAAATCGGGATTATGATTTAATAGGTACAGAATTAAGTGAAGAAACGTTTAGATTGTCAGGCTTTGAGCTAGTAATGAGATCCGATATCTTTGATGAACTGCTAAAAAAGTTTAATGGAAATGTTTATAGAGTCTCAAAAAAAATACATCCATTAGTTTGAATTTAAATAATAAAGTTTAAACCACCTATCAAATTTATCGATAGGTGGTTATTGCATTTGTAAAATCATAAATAAACAACTATAGTATCTCTTTTCAAAGATGGCGTAATATAGAAGATAGGGTGCTGTGAAATTGTGTTCATACGAATCGAGGTGGGTGGTCGTTCATCTGCTCTATTTTCAATTCGTCTGCGCGTAATACTTTTCCTTGTTAGTTTGAATTAAACAAGAAACAGCGTTTGGAAAGAAGCGGATTAAACTGATATCTAATTTGAGACGATTGTTTATAAAAATCCAGCAACAAGTTAATTAACGAACAATTCTAATTATAGATATTTTAAACATTCGTATTTAACCAATGAAATTGCTGTGTGTCCATCGACTGGATACTTCTAAGACCTAATAAAATACGAACATTATTATTTAAGTTGATTAAATTAAACAGGTTGTTGCAGTTAAATTTGAATTGTAGGTTATATACAAAACAAAAACGCTTAGAGTTAATTCTGAGCGTTTTCGCTACTTATAGAATTTATGGGACGCCGAATGCTGTGAAACGCGCAGGTACGGGGTAAAAGGGGGATAAGGAGATAACAACTAAGGCTTATCTATCACTAGAATAACAATTAAAAGCTTTATCTATTAGACGTAATCTAAAAGTATTGACAAATAATTAAAAAATGTTAAGATATTCATATTAAAGAAAAAATAATAAATTTATATATAACAAGGGGAAACCCCAAGCTTATAAATTGTTAAACGTAATATATACGTTTGATAGTTGTATTTAGCTTGGGGTTTTTTGTTATATAAGGAGGAAACCTAATTGTCAGATATTAAAATCACACCCAAAACCCCTTTATACATCGCATTTGAAAAATACAGAAGTGCAAAGAGTTGGTCTGCCTCTACAAATGGAGCATATGAACGGAATATAAAAGAATTTGTATTGGATATGGAAAATAACGAAATTGATCCAATAATTGAAAATGTAAAATATGATTATTTGCTGGAATGGGTTAAACGAATGGAAGAGCAGTTTAGTCCTAAAACCGTTAATCAAAAAATATCAACCTTATCATCTTTATATTCTCACTTTAATCACCTAGGGATCATTAATAGCAATCCTTTTGCCGCTATAGATGCTATTGAAGATTATGCTGACGAACATCACTCAAGAGCCTTAAATTTAGAGGAATTATTCACCGTTTATAAAGCTGCGTATGAATTACAAAATAATGGAGTAAATGTTCTGATCCCTATTTTAATTGAAATCTACACTGCATTACGTTCTACATCTTTAAAAAAGTTAACGGTTAATTCAGTAGCTATTCAAAAAAATGGGATAGAATTTAAACGAAATCGTGAAAAAGGAAAGGGAAATGAGATATCTAAGAAAAAAGAAAAAGGGAACCGAAAAAATAAAGATTTTTTCTTGCCACTGCCACCTAAAATGATGTCTTTACTTGTAGAGCATATTAAAGATCTTGACCCTGAAGATTCCTTATTATATGGGTTAAAAGGAAACCCTCTAGAAAACAAACAAATGAACTATATTACGAACAAAATATGTGAACATTTAAATTGGATAGAAAAGAAAAATCCAATTAATAATGAAGAAAGAGTAGAAGTGATTAAAACAGAACAATTTTTTTCTCCTCACGCATTTCGTTACACGATTTCAACTTTATTTGATGAAATGGGGGTTCCTCGTGAAACGATTAAATTTCTATTATTACATTCTACTAAAAACTATGACTCATTAGATCCATATCTTTTACGTTTTGACGTGCATATTAGACGATTACAGGCTGCTCAAATCCTTCTAGAAACGGTATTAGAAACCGCTTTAGAACTTGATATAAAATATAATCTTAAATTAGATTTCCAAGATGTGTCTAAAAAATTAGAACTCGCTTTTCAACATCAACTTCACAATAATGAAGAATATTTTCTTCATTTTAAGAAGCAAATTATCGCGAAGCCTTTATCGCAAATCATGGAAAACTTGCAAATGCCCATACAGCAGACAGTAACACCGCATCAAATGCCATATGGCACACTGCAACAAATGGTACCATCACAACTACAACCGGGTATGGTGTTCAATCAACAATCACAAATAAATGCAACATCAATACAGATGGACCAACTGATGTCTATTTTGAATGATCTTAATAAAGGGTATTAATAACGCACTCTTTAAGAGACTTCAACCAGGAAGTTTTACAAAGCCTTCACATGATTAAATTATCCTTTGCTACCGCAGCCAACCAATAACCATTATCAGCCTATTTATCCAACGTATTTTACGGTTATGATAATAAATAAATAGGAGCTAACTACACGTATTTGGGTAATTAGCTCCTATTTATTAAAGGAAATTAATTAAAATATTCTAAAGGAATCAATTGCTTTCTTTTTCTGTTCGTACTCAACATGTGTATAGACTTGGGTTGATGTAATGCTTTTATGGCCAAGGAGTTCTTGTAGTGTTCGCAAATCAACGTTTTCTTTATTTTGCTGCAACATCAATGTTGCAAAAGTATGCCGCAAGTGATGTAGCGTGAAGCGGGTAGGTGGGAGGCCTGCCTTTTTCAGCACATCTTTGAAGATGACATGTAACCCCCGCGGATCTAATGCCTTACGATTTTTATTTAGAAAAACAGGTTCTGTTGGATAAATTTGATATGATTTTAAAGAAGTTTTATAGGATTCCAGAAGCGGTATTAAGTGTGGATGAAGGGGCAATATCCTTTCTTTTTTTCCTTTTCCATCAATTCGAATCGTTTCATTTACCAGATCAACTTGTTCCCATGTTAATGAAACAAGTTCAGAACGTCTTAGACCTGTTGTTGCTAATAATTTAAACATTAGCTCATTTCGCTTTGAAAAACGTGATTGGGCGCGTTCTAAATAGTCAAATAGCTGTTTTAGATCCGTTAATGTCATATAGACAGGAAGCTTATCATCGGTCTTCGGCGATTCAATCCCGCGCGTAAAATCATTAGCAAGATGTTGTTCCTGTAAACAATATTTGGTGAATGATTTTAAAGAAGAAATTTTTCGGTTCACCGAACGAGGTTTTTGTTTTAATGATCCTAATAAATACTGGATAAAGCGACGTACTTGGGTCTTGGTAATCTCATTTAAACAGGTTGAACAGCCATGATCCTTTAAAAAGCTTAAGAAGAGTTGTAAATCGTATTCATAACTCGTAACCGTATTAACTGAGTAATTTTTTTCAATCTCGATATACAAAACAAATTCATCAATGGCAGCATGTAGTTGCAAGTATAAAACCTCCAGATATCGTATTAAACAATAATTATTATCCGTACAAAATCATCCCATTATCGTAAAAAAGGAGAGTTATCGTTCACATGAAAATTATAAGGAACTTAAGAATTACAAGTCGAAAAGTACAAATATTATGGGTAGTTGACATATCCAAGCCCTCCTCCACGCCAAATAATTTTAGTTTACATAATATAAATTATAGGAAGTTGTGTATCAGTAAAAAGTATACTATAAACAGTGAGACAAAATTGCTTGTACCTTGTACATGGACATCAAAGTCTAAACTTTACTTCATTATCAAAAAAGTTTAGACTTTGATGTCTTCTTAAAATCGAAAATTTGCTTGGTACGTTTCTCACTTAATTACAATAATAATTAGACGTTTTTTCATACTTATTTTACCATTTCATTTCAGATTAGTTTTGGATAACAAAAATTTATATGTAGAAATACTGTTTTAATAACTAAATTTCCACTTCCTAAATTCTTTTCATCCTGAAATTTAAAACTATTTTCCATGATTTTTTAAATTAACTATTGTATTGTATCTTTAAAATAATAATTTGATAGTCACTGTAAATTCTAAGCTTGCGAATTAAAACAGTGAAAGAGTTTGTTGTTGCACTTCTTCAGTTTTATCACTACTATGAAAATACAATCTTCAATGTTTGATGATTCATCCATGATTAAATTTCCGTTATCCACTTGTTTCTTTAAAGCCAATAAGACATCCATATAAATATAAGGTCTCTTCATTACACCTATAGAAATTCTTTAGCCAAAATCATTAGCCATTATATTACTAATTGCCACCGCACTATTCTGACCGTTCAATACAAGTGAATATGCTATATCATTGAATGTCGCTCCATAGCTGAGTTGTGCTTTTACTGCGTCAATTAGTTTGGCATCCTTCTCTCTTTTCTCCTGCAACAATCTTTCAATGCGCTCATTTTCCTGTTGTTGTCTTTTATACTAAGCTTCACGTTGAGCCTTTCGCTCAGCTTCCAACATATCATCAATCTTAAGTAATTCTTCAATTTGTCTTCTTGTTTCCTGACATCCATCACGTTATTTTAGCCAATTATAGAAAAGTACTAGGCTCAATTGTAGTCACATCTTCAATAAAATAAAGCAACTGTTATTTTTATCGACCTACTAATTTAAGCCTTGTTTTATTAGGTTTTCATTTTGTTTTTTTTTTGGAGGAAATATTAGTACATGAAAATAATTGTATTAAAAATGTTGGAACGTATGATTATACGAGGGTTAGAGGACTACCCTTCTAAAAAATGTAGAGTAAATTATAAATTTTTCTCAGATATAAAAAATGACTAAAAATGCAGTAATCGCTAATGAGAAGACTTAACTTTGTAAATTCGCATTTAACTATAACAAAGTAGCAAGAAACCCTACAGACTTAACTCTGTAGGGTTTCTTGTTCATGAATTATATCAACATGACAAGTAAGTAAACCTTCATGAATTGTAACTTCAAGTTGTGTATTTGTAGAAATCCAACCCATAGTATGGGAATGTCCAATAATATTGAATATTATTTTCGCGAATTATAACAAAGTCTAAAAAACAATCAGGTTGAGTACCAGTGAAAAATCAGTAGCATTCTTCATTATTTTCCCCTGCTTCAAGAATTAGAACAGACGTTTCTTTATCATTTGAGCACCAACAGGTCCGGTTCCGACAATAATATAATCAAAGTGTTGGTGATAAGAACTTGACTCACTCATCTCCGTGATCCTCTTTAAGGAAATGGTGATGAGAACTTGGCTCATCCTCGTCATGATACTTTTTACAGTCACAATTTTTATGGCTATGATCGCAGCACTGGGTAAATGAATCGTCCCGGCATACGCCTGGAATAGGGATGCATGGATCAAAATTATGATTTTGAAGTACTTGGTACGGACGCATCATATCATGATCTTCATGTTCAATGATATGACAATGCCATACATATGTTCCGGTAAACGGCCCAAAACGTGCAATGATTCGGGTAACTTCTCCAGGGTTTGCACGTACGGTATCTTTCCAACCCATTTCATTCAGATCCGGTTTCTTTGCTTTCCCTACTTTAATGATATTCCCATTTTCATCCACGGTAATTGGCGCTCGATTGAGAATTTGGAATTGCACTAGATGCAAATGTATCGGATGGGTATCTGTGGTTAAATTATAAAGTTCCCAAATTTCTATTGTTCCATTATATGGTGTTTCTGTAATAGGATCTATCCACATCTTGTTATTGAGTTCAAACAACGGTCGGCCATATTCATCAGTAGTTTCAACTAAAACGTTTTTTCTTACATATATAGCATCTTTAGGTTCGAGTTTTTCAAAGCAACTTAATCTTTCTGGTACTGTACTTGTATCCGGCTTGGAAGATTTTTGTTTAACTTTAAATTCCATAATTTGCGAAAGATCTGGAGAAGGAGGAACTCCATCAGGAAAAGGTGCCGGAGCATCATTTGTCAGTATGATATTCTGCCCCCTATGTTTTGAAAAATCAATGATTACATCTGCTCGTTCTGCTGGAGCCAGTATGATTTCAGAAACCATTACAGGTTTTTCTAATAATCCGCCATCCGTACCAATTTGAACGAAATCTTGACCAGAGCTCAATCGCATACGGTAAAAACGGGCATTAGAACCATTGAGGATTCGAAATCGGTATTTTCTCGGTTCAACTCTAAGGTAGGGCCATATTTTTCCATTGACTAAAATTGTATCTCCAACAAAACTCGGAACAATCGATGGATTCGGAAGATCAGGATCTATTGGAGGTGGTGGTTGTGGTGCAGGTGGTGGTTTTTGTCCGGGCTGGGAAGGATAGAAGAGTTGACCGTCATCATAGAAGGAACGATCCTGGATAACTAATGGAATTTCAAATTCTCCTTTGGGGAGATTTAGTTTTTCCTCTTCCTTGTCTCGAATAAGGTAAAACCCTGCTAACCCGGCATAAACATTTAATCGAGTAATTCCAAGGGCATGGTCGTGATACCAGAGAGTTGTCGGACGCTGACAATTCGGATAGTAGTAAACTTCATGCACGAATTTGCTGCCAAAGTTTTCAAAGTTTTTGGTAAACCATGCCTCTGGATATCCGTCATTTTCAGGGCGAACACGTCCCCCATGCAAGTGAACTACCGTTCTCACAGGAGGTTGACTAGGTTCAGCACCGTGAACAGTAGTATCCACTGGCAGAAGGTGTGTAAAAGGTAGTTTATTTTCCCACTTTACAAGAATGGGATGGTCCCTGAGAACATCAAATGTTGGCCCGGGATACAAACCATTATATCCCCAAACTGTTGTCGGTGGTAAGGCCAGATGTAGCTTTTGTTTTATCTGCTGCATCACCACCTCATAGTAAGGGATTCCATCATGTATTCCAGCTGGTTTAATAGTAGGTGGAATCGGTAATGCATCAATAAACTTTTTTAATTTCAAATTAATTGCCTCCTTATCAATAATTTAATCCCATAGTCATTGTTAATCATAGAATCAATATGACTTACTTTATTTAATGTATAAGCAGATAAAAATGTTTAGGTAGAAGAGGAAGGACAACATAAAATCTCAAAATTTTTCTACTAAGACGCCGTTAGTTGAGTTAAAGGTAATTATTTTTATTGAGATAAATGTTTGTAATCTTCTTTTGATTTGAATTAATAAAGTTATTTAATTTTAATTAAAAAGGTAAGAGCCTTACTACAATCTATAAGAAGTAGCAAAGCTCTTTAAGTTGTTTCAATTTACATTCAATAATTATACATCCCTTAAAAAATGAATAATAAGTTGTTATATTTCTTATTCAACGAACGCACCCGGTGACATTGCTGCTGAACTAGCTACATATAGCCAAGTTATGGGTATGTGGACTAGAGAAATATTGGACTAATGTATGGTCAATTCCATACTGCAAAAGCACAAATTGGAGCTAAACTTTTAAATGCACAAAGGAGAATGGCTATGAGCATTGAATTTATTACACTAGCACCAATAATCAGCACTAGGGAATTAATGGCAAGACTACATGCAACATAAATAATCTGTTTGTTTTATGAAAGATTATTACGTTCTTTCATGGGAGTTTAAGTATATTTCTTCACAAGGCGACTTTATTTCAAAGACACAACGATCTTACTACACGCTTTTTATTTATCCCACACTCTCATCTGCTAGTACTACTATTTTTTATTACCAAATTAGCCGTTTCACTCGGATGGTTAAGAGGAAAATGATGACCATATGGAACAAAATCAACCTTACCCAGATGCGAAGGAGCAGAATAGCCTCTGTCAGAATCCCCCCAAATAATGTGAAGATTATACTTTGTTACTTCATTGAAATCACCTTGAACGTTTTTCGATAGTAAACTGTTAAGCTGAACGGTAGTATTTAAAATTCTAGGAGAAGTAAAACTTTTATTTATTTTTTCAATATAATGTTCAGGGATGCTCTCTATACTTTCAAATAAACCATTACTTAATAAATATCGCTCTATCAAATTAGTAGTTGCCAATTTCAATGTCCATTTGTTCATAAATTGAGGAACATTTATCGATTTAGCATTTTTTTTAGCAATAGGTGGCTGAAGTAAAGTAATTGTATACTTCTTATCTATGTACTTTTGTACTAATGCTTCCAAAAGAATATACGCACCAAATGAATGGCCAATTAGATGGGCACCGTTAGTAGCTTTCTCCAATAACTTTTTCACTACATTCAAATAGATATTTAAAAGATTTTTCTCTCGTTTAAAAGGAGAACGTCCCAAACCTGGAAGGTCCAAGATCCATACAGGTCGACCCGTTTTTTCATGAAGCTCTTTCCCTAAAGGAAATAAATCCTCTCCATCACTTAATAAACCATGTAATAAAATAAACGGTTTCCCCTCTCCTTGTAATTGGTAAAGGGTATTGTTATCGCATAATGTTCGCTCAAATAAATGATGATGCTCACCATTTTGATACATCAATCGATAATCCAGATCAGCTACTACGGCAGGGAAAAAGTTCATGACACTCGTCTTCTTAAACCAATCTCCCCCCATCATGTTTTTCACTGAAACATTTGAAAATGTTCGTTTTGTCATAAAATTCAGTCCATCAGAAGGAATGTTTGTTATTTTACTTACTCCACTTTTCATTATTGTTTTCATAAGCGGCATTGGAACAGAGATTTTTGGTGCCCTCATATTCATACTTTCCGACATAACACTTAATAATTCAGCAATGTTCGGATCGTTCTCTTTGTCTTCAACAAGTGTATATGTTTGAATAGCCGGCTGCTCCAATTTGAAAACCTGCACAATAAACTTCGCAAACTCATCGTTTGAAATAAGTGGCAACCTATATCCCTTACCTCCAGGAATCACTGGCATGAGCCCTCTTCGCATACTTGTCACAAGCAAACCTAATCCTGCTATCTGCTCTGTACTCCCTGTTTTACTACTACCGACCACAGTTGGCGGATTAATGACAGACAGCGGATAACCTACTGCTGATGCCTGTTGACGGATATAAAGATCTGCTAAAAATTTTGTTTTCTCATATGGATTTTTTATTTTCAAATAATTGTTTCCTTCTTTAAACACATCAATTGCAATCTTGCTATTTTTATCATCAAAGGGACTCATATAACCTACAACATGAATAAATTGCTGCAAGCCCTTCAATTGATGAATACTTTTAGCGAATTCACTAATATGTTTGGCGCCATTCAAAAATACAGAAGTTGCCTCTTTGTTTGTCGCTTGAATATCCATGGAGCCTCCTGCGTGAATAATCACATCCGTTTTCAATACCAACTCCTTATCTTCAGCACTTAGACCTAAGTCTATTTTCGTTAAATCACCTTCAATAAAGTGCATATTTTCCTCTTTTAAGATGCCTCTTTCCTGAAAAATGTGTGTTGCTTTACTTTTCGACCTCACTAAAAGAAGAATGTTCACATCCTCTTTGACTAATTCCTTCACTAATTGCTTTCCAATAAAACCTGTTCCACCCGTTAAAAATACTGTTCTCATAAAAATCCTCCTAGTAGTACTGTGTAGTACTAATTTGATGTAAAAAAAATGCTTCTTTTACCGAAGCAAGTTAAACAAATGATCTGCTGTTTTCATGATGACAGTTGCATCCTCCAGTGTTTCTGAAATAAATAGCGCTCCTTCAAGATTTGTAATAAAAAGAGATGCAACCTCGTCAATATTTATTGTCTTTCTAAATTCACCATTCTCTACCCCTTGTTGAAGGAATAGAGAAACTTTCGTTTGTAAGCCTTTAAAAAAAAGACCTATTTTTTCTTTTACTTTTGTGGCATTTGTAGGACTTTGAATATAAAGCGTAATAAATGGACAGCTCCCGTTATATTCTCTCGTCTGAACTCCTTGTGATATTTGCTTTAAAAACAGTTGGATACGATCTTCAACTAATAAATGGTTTTGAGCTAGTAAGTCATCTATTGCAGATTGATACATTTCAATCCAATAATCAACGACCCCTTCCAACAATTCTTCCTTATTAGAGAAGTGATAATACACATTAGACTTTGAAACTTTGCTTACACGTACTAATTCATCCATGCTTGTATAAGCAAACCCTTTTTCTAAAAATAATGTTGCAGCTACTTCAATTACACGTTTTTGATTCATTAATTTTACCTTTGTCATAATTAGTACTATACAGTACTACAATTGGTGTTGCAAGTATTTTTGTTAGTTTAATAAAAAAATTGACCAAAAAAGCTATACTTTAATTGATTTTACTGCTAAAAATGAATCTCATTTTGAACAAAGTTGAACTGAACCCAAAAACTGTTTTGGATGGCTTGCAATTTTTCACTTGTGTTTTAACGCTAGGTTCATATATTTTTGAAAAGAAAACAAATATTTTTTTGGAAGATACATACAAATTTATTTTTGTAGTCACTAAATTGTTTAGAGGAGATGCTTTTATGCCCATTTCAGTACAGCATATTCGACATGCTACATCAATTATCTCAATAAATGGAAAACGATTACTGATTGATCCGATGTTGAGTGAAGCCGGTAAACTTTCACCTGTCCCTTTCACTAGAAATTATCGCAGAAATCCATTGACTTCATTGACTGTTTCACTTCACATTTTCGAAGATGTAGATGCTATCCTTCTAACACATCGTCATTTTGATCATTGGGATACGAAATCAATATCCATCTTGAATAAGGAAACTCTTGTATTTTGTAGCCCTAGGGACCAAAGCTTTGTTCAAAAAGCTGGATTCAAGAAAATAATAGCAATTAATGACTATTATGAATGGGAAGGAATTCAAATGAGGAGAATTGAGGGACCGCATGCTCCTGGCATTACTGGTAAGATACTAGGGACAGTTTCTGGTTTTTACTTGAATACGATGTCGGAAGGTTCTATTTATATCGTAGGTGACTGTATTTATACACCAAATATTGAAAAAACCTTTCGAGATTTATCGCCTGATGTTGCTCTTTTGAATGCCTCAGAGGCAGAAATGATATGGGGAACTATTATTACAATGACACGCGAGGATATTGCTCGCATTGCTCAGCTATCTCCGAAAACTAAGCTACTTGCAGTGCATCTAGATACTATTAACCACTGTAAATTGAGCCGAAAGCAACTATCCGATTTTCTTAAGGAACAGGATCTAAGTGGTTCAGTATTGATTCCTGAAGACGGTGAAATTATTTCTTTTTAATTGTTTCCATTATTAAGTATATTTTCACCAAAAATAAAATTAAGTATATCCATGCCAAATCGGCAAAGATATACTTAAAGTCACACAATTCTTTCTCTCGTACCAACAATTCTAAAGCCCATCTTTTTATGTAATAGAATACTTGATGTATTATTGGCAAAGATAGATGATTGGAGTGTCCAAAACCCTACCTAAACGCAATTTTGCATGATGTCCTTCGTCCCATTCACGTTCACTTGGCACCTCTGTTTGAAAGGTAGCCATTCCTGTATCGATTCTCTCTTTATAATAAATCTTTAATACCTCGTATAAATCCTTCTGTTCCATTTTAAGCCTCTTCTTAAAAGAAAGGATGTTAAGTCGGATAAAGAGCTAAACCTAGTCGCAAACGAAGAAAACGCTATATGTATTTCTCTAGTTGAGTTTCTTAATAATACAAAAACATACCCTGAAGGTAGACTTTTTTAGGGGTCTACACTACAGGGTACACTTTAAAATAACTGAAGGCATGAACTTTTTTAATAATCTCAGGGCAGGTTTCTTATACCCGTTGCAACTTTGTGTAATACCCAATAATTGAGATAATTACAGTAAGCAACAGCAGTGTAATAAAGATTGGTAAAGATGCTCCACCAGGCACGAGTGTACTAACTAGCATGATGAAGCCACCTGATACATATACCCGACCCATGAAAAGGTGAGACTTGCGAATTTCGATTCCATTATTGGTATCGTATACGGAAGTAGCCAGGCTGGATCCTAAATTCCCTCTCACTCTCGGAACAAAATTACCGATCACAATGAACACAGCACCTGTAACTAGAGGAGCAATGATATCCACGTTAAATGGATTACCCATGCCATAGGCCAATACCAGACCGTGAACTGGCAGGAGGATAAAAATGACGCCGTTCAGAATCGCATTAACCGGCCCAACGGAGCGCGGGTTTTTTTTATTCAATCCAAGCTTCTGGATCAATGCCATACAGACAAGCATAAAAAACATCATTACTGGAATCATGCTCACAATAAACTCTTTGGGAGTAGCGGTAGAATCACGTTGATACTTTGAAGCGGAAATAATGTTTTCAGGAAGCTGTGGGTAGCTCCATCCACTTGCTAACACAGCTATAATGAAAAGCAACACCGGAAACCAAAACTTTTTCATAATTGTTCCTCTCCCTTTCCCTTGTTATTATTGAATTGCATAAACCACTTCATTACTTCCTGTAATACAGTAGTATTAATTGAGTAAACAACATGCTGCCCTTGCCTTTCGTCCCATACCAAATCCCCTTGCTTAAGCAAGCCCAAATGATGAGAGATCGCAGGCTTTGTCATTTGAAAATGATCGGCTATTTCCCCAGCCGTTAAATCCTTATCCATAAGCAGATCAAGAATTTTACGTCTAGTCGGGTCGGAGAGCGCTTTGAATGTAAGATTTAACGTCATATTATCATCTCCCTTTCCTTTTATATTTAAACATTTAAATAATTGTTTAATAATTAAATTAAACCACGCTGGTGTATTTCTGTCAATATTGCAAATAACCAGAATTGACAGAAAGTTGTTTTGAATTTATTCAAGTGTATCTTTCTTTCTCATTAGCAGTAAGGCTATCTTCTAGTACACTTGGCTGCCAATAAATTTGACAATAAAAAGAAAAACATATATGAATTACTAAGCTGTACTGGTTCCCCTTCTTTTGGATACCAAACTTCCCATCCGCAACAAATAAAACTTTTGCAATTTTGTGGGAGGGCCAATTGTTTCGGGTTCCTAGAGTAAATTAAATTTCTAATAAATGGATTAAAAAATACATGTTTGCTTCTCCAAGAAAATACCCAACTGATCATAATTGGATTTCAGGTTTAACAAAAGCCCCCTTTACTCTATACAAGAGAATTATTAGCCCCAAGCCATTACCCATTTAAATCACACTCTTATAAATAGAAAGAATATTTAGATTTTTATTGATGAATTGTAAATAATTACTTATACTTATATGATTAACAATCGTTTAGAAAATATTAAATACTAGAGTACTGGGGAGAGGAAAGAATGGAAGATTTAATAGTAGAAAAAGCGATTCAAGATATTTATCCAGATGATTTCGCTTGGTGTTATGGGTGTGGCCGACTGAATAATGATGGTCATCATCTTCGAACTGGTTGGCAAGGTGAAAAAACTATTACAATCTATACACCTGAATCAAAATACATGGGTATTCCTGGATTTATCTACGGTGGTTTAATCGCATCATTAATTGATTGTCATGGATCAGGATCTGCTGCCCTTGCTTTGCATCGTAAAAATGGACATGAAATTGGTGATGGAGCAGAGCCTCCTAGGTTTGTAACTGCTAACCTTAATGTAGAATTTCTAAAACCAACACCACAACATGTCCCATTAAGAGCTATTGGAACTGTTGAGGAAATTCATCCGAAAAGATGGAAGGTTGAAACCGAAGTTTACGCGCAAGATACTCTATGTGCTCGAGGTACAGTGGTTCTTGTTGTAATGCCCAGTACTTTTCAAAAAAACGAATAGCACTTCCCTTGTTCATCAAACAAGTTAGCCCAATGAAGGTTAACTTGTTTTTTAAAGCCTATTATTTTTTCTAATCTTCTGCTTTTTTATAAAGATAGGCATGGTTGATAAAGTTAGCGCCATGCCTATTTAATTTTGTGCTAATTTTATTGAATTGTACTTCTTTTTTCTCTTGTATTTCCAAACTAGTTTTAACTAATATGATATAGTACCCTTGTATTGGAATTTTGCTAATTTAGTATAATTTTAATCCCTTACTTAAATGATCAATAAAATAAATAGGAGTTATTCTAACAATGATTGCAAGAGAAAAATTAGAAAATAACCAAGTTTTCCTGTATGTAATTGTTTTATTGCTAGCAGTAGTAGTAGGATTATTTACACCTACTATAGGAAAGCAGTTAAACGTTACGATTTCATTTGTAATTGCTATATTAATGTATAGTATGTTTTCGCAAATCCCCTTTACATCTTTAAAAGAATCATTTTCTAACCAACGTTTTATTGGGGCTCTACTAACTGTCAACTATATTGTTGTCCCTATTATTGTATGGCTGTTAACAATGCTATTACCAGACCATCCACCTTTATTACTTGGTGTCTATTTAGTATTACTTACACCATGTATTGATTATGTGATAGTATTTACGGCACTCGGATGTGGTAACGAAAAAGCTATGCTTGTTTCTACACCCATTCTCTTCATCACTCAAATGCTATTACTACCTTTCTATTTATGGTTATTCATTGGTGATGAAGCAGCTAATATTGTTGAACCACAGCCGTTCTTAGAGGCATTTTTGGAACTTATTATTATACCACTACTACTAGCTATTGCCCTCCAATTATTTGCAAAGAAATCATCTGCAGGGGATAAATTAATTAATCTTTCTGCGTGGCTACCTGTTCCTTTTATGGCGTTAACTCTTTTTGTTGTTGTTTCATCTCAAATAGGAAAATTATCTACATCCATTGATTGGATTATAAGGGTCATTCCCATTTATATTGCCTTTATGATTATTATGCCGTTTATTTCTAAATTAATTGGGAAATGGTTCAAACTTGATATTGAGTCTGGTAGAGCATTAATTTTTAGCGGATCTACACGTAATTCACTTGTTGTTCTCCCCCTAGCCCTATCATTACCGAATCATTTAAATACATTGGTAGCCGCCATTATTGTCACACAAACCATTGTTGAAATTATAGGGGAAATCTTTTATATTCGTATAGTTCCGAATCTAATTTTACGAAAATAAAAATAATATTATCGAACGTGTTTGAAATATTTCAAACACGTTCTTTTCGTTTATTTCACCTGACATGTACTCGGATCAGGCCTTCAACCCTATACTTTTATTCCCTCTCTTTATTTTTTAGTTCTTCATTTGAATCAGCAACTCAAAATCTGGAATCCTACATTCCGAGTAACAAAATTCAATATTATTAATTTCATTATTAACATTATTGAGTTTTTGGTTTTAAAAAATTAAATATTATTATTTTAATTTTCCATTCCTTGTTGTATAATCAAATTAATCAAAAGAAAGGAATCTCATTATGGCTTATAAAGTAATTACAAATTGTCCTGTCTGCAGTCAAACATTGAAAATTACAAAGTTGCAGTGTTCCCATTGCCACACTACGATTGAAAATGAGTTTGAATTATCGAAGCTGGCAACTTTGTCAAAGGATCAGCTTCATTTTGTGGAGGTATTTTTAACATGCAGAGGGAATATTAAAGATGTTGAAAAGGAACTAGGGATTTCGTATCCAACGGTTCGAGGTAAGCTAACTGACATCATTTCTTCCCTTGGCTATGTACAAAAGAAGAAAAATGAAGTAGATGAGAAAAAGGTTGTAACCATGTTGGAAAATGGTGAAATCACACCAGAAGAAGCCATTAAGCTTTTAAAAGAATAAGGAGGAATTTATCATGAAAGAGGAAATTACAAGAGTGTTAACAATGATTCAAGAAGGAAAAATTGATGCAGATAAAGGATCAGAACTCATTCAAGCATTACAAGAGAAAGAAGAAACAAGTAATAAGTCTTTTGAAAAAACTACTAGCTATTTAGATAAAACATTAAAAATCCGTGTTGTCTCAGCAGAAAATGATAACGTCACAGTCAATTTGCCTATCAAACTTGTTAAGGTAGTATTAATGGCTGGACATAGCATTGCAGCGAGTATCCCACAGTCGGAAAAATATGTGAAGGATATAGATATAAACCTTATTATTGAAGCAATCGAAAACGAATTAGATGGACAAATTGTTGATATTAAATCGGCAAATGGGGATTCCGTTGCAGTCTTTTTTGAGTAGTGTTGCTTATGATGCATGTAAAAGTAAAAGCAAAGGATATTCGGTTTACTATCCCAGTTCCATACGCTATTTTAAACATTGTTCTTTCTATTTTGTCTTCTAATTTTTTTCAGCAGCATGTCAATAGATGGACCAAAGAATACTCCGAAAGAAAAAAAATAGGCCTTACCTTACCACAAATAGACAAAAAAATACTAATGCCTATTGTTAAGGAACTTAAAAATTATAAAGGTACCGTGCTTGTAGATGTCAAAGCTAAGGATGGTACGGAGGTTAAGGTCAGACTTTAGAATACAGGCTGACATTTTGAGAAAATGCCTAATTTCACTAATAAAAAGCTGAAACAATATGATTTAGGACGGGGTTAAAGTAATGTCAGGTACCTCCCTATATAAATTACCTCTTCCCCTTTCAATTAATTTTTTAGATAGCAATTCTCTATCTCAAATTATACGATGCTGTCTCACAGTCTTTTGGAGTAAAATCACAGGAAATTGAAAAGACAGAAACATTGATTTATCAACGTTTCTGTCATTCACCTTTTTATTCATTTTTGGATAAACTTTTGGGACAGCCCCATCAAAGTTATCCATATCTTTAAATTGTAATATAAACCATTTATTTTGATAGAGCTTTTATGTCTGCCACAATTGTATCAACTGGTACATCTGTTGTGCCATCATAATCTTTAACAACTGTACCGTCTGCATTGACTAAGTAATATCTTCCCATATGTATAACTTGGTCAGAATTTGGATCATTTTTAACGTGTGAATTAAACGATTTCATGGCAAACTGTTCAATAAACTTTTGATCATAGCCAGTTAATAGCTGCCATTTGCTTTCATCTGGGACTGAGTATGTTTTTAAATAATTCGTTAACACATCTGGTTTATCAACTTCTGGATCAACGCTAAAAGCTACAATTTGATAGTCTTCCAAGCCTTTATCCTTTAGCGCTTTTTGGACCTCTGTCATATTAAACGTCATTGGTGGACATATGGTATTACAGTTTGTAAAAATGAACATCGCCAGCCATGGCTTACCTTTATAATTCTCTAGATTCACCTTTTCATTGTGTTGATTTGTTACCGAAAAATCCTGGACCTCTATATTCATTTCTGGTTCGAATTTATAGCTACCACAAGCAGCTAAAATGCTACTTAATACTAGTATCAATACAAGCATTATATTTTTCTTTTTCATTAATTTGCCCACTTCCCTTCAATTTACCACTATTTTTATTGTATAAATTCTACCCACTAAATACAAGATTATGGTCTAACCTTACAATTTAATATGTCCAATCTTTGTATTTTGTATGATTTTCCCATAACAATACCCTGTATATTCCAGATTATTCTCATTTTTAAAAAATTTTTTTCAAGCCGTTTTTTACTATTTTGGTTATTTCCCAAGGCATCAGATAATTGTTATATAACAAAGTTTTTTTGCTTTTTTTAATCTTCCATTATTTGATGGCGCAATAACAAATTCATTAAAATTCTCTTTCGTGTTTAAATATTCTCCTACATTCAAAATTATTATCACTAAACTATTTCAATAATATTATTCTAGTAGGTAATTCGGTTCTCTTTCGTACGGAATATTTCTATTAAATCCTTATTATTTCTATGTTATTTCCATAAATGCAAAGAGACTAAAAATTATAAAAACTCAAAATTTAGTATTGCATTATAAGAATATACCTCATAAAATAAGTGAATATAACGGCGATAAAGAGAGAAATATGCCGTTTAAAACAGAAATATAACACTTTAGGGGGAATAATAATGGCAAACATTTCTGGTAACAAAAATGTAGAATCAGTTGATTATAGTGCAATTGAAGCTATGGAATCGTTCAACAAGTTCGTGAAAAAGAAAAATACCTTTCTTTTCTCGATTACAGCAGCATTTTTAATTCTTTATATCTTGCTACCAATCCTTGCTTTTCAGCCTGTACTACAACAAAAATTCGTCGGAAATATTACAGGTGTTTGGGTTTATTCAGCAGGGTTATTCATTATGACAATCGTACTTTGTACAGTATATGTAAAAAAAGCTTCTTCATTCGATAAAGCTGCTGCAGCCGTGCTAGCAGAATATCATGCGAAAGGTGGAAAATAAATGAACTTGGTATCTGTTGGTTTCTTTTTAGCAATCGTTGGTTTAACACTTGTTGTTACCTATATCGCTGCAAAGCGCACGTCATCTGCAGCGGATTTTTATACTGCTGGAGGAGGTCTTAAAGGCTGGCAAAATGGTTTTGCGATTGCTGGTGACTATTTATCTGCAGCCGCATTTCTAGGTGTATCTGGTGCAATTGCTTTAACTGGTTTTGATGGCTTTTTCTTCTCTGTTGGTTATGTAGTAGCAAACTTAGTTCTATTATATGTAATTGCAGAGCCAATGCGTAATTTAGGTCGTTATACATTAGCTGATATGCTAACTGCTCGTTTTAATGAAAAACGTATCCGTGGAGTTGCAGCTTCAGGAACAATTATTATCGTTATTCTTTATATGATTGCTCAACTAGTAGGTGCTGGTGCTCTTATTAAACTTTTATTCGGGATTGAATATTGGATTGCTGTGTTAATCGTCGGCGTGATGATGACAACTTATGTATTGTTTGGCGGTATGACTGCTACATCTTGGGTTCAAATCATTAAAGCAAGTCTTCTATTATTTGGGACAGGTTTATTAGCTACACTGGTATTAGTTAAATTTGATTTCTCTCTTATGAAGATGTTTGATACAATCGCTGTTGATCACGGTGAAAAATTCCTTGTACCAGGGATAAAATATACAAGTACGGTCGATTCTGTTTCGATGATGATGGCCCTTGTTTTAGGTACATCTGGTTTACCCCATATTTTAATGCGCTTCTTTACTGTTAAAGACGCAAAAACTGCTCGGTCTTCTATTTCATGGACTACTTGGATTACAGCTATTTTCTTCTCATTAACTATTTTCTTAGGCTTTGGTGCATTAAATTTTGTAGGAATAGATAAAATACTTGCTGAAAGTAAAGCAGGTAACACTGCTGCCCCACTTCTTGCTCAGTTCTTAGGCGGAGATGTGTTAATGGCATTTATCGGTGCAGTAGCATTCGCAACAATTTTAGCCGTTGTTTCAGGCTTAGTTTTAACAGGTGCTTCTGCGATTTCTCATGATATTTATGGTGAAATTATAAAAGGTGGTAAATTAACTGAAAAGCAACAGGTTCTTGCAGCTCGTACAGGCTCAATTTCGATTGCCATTGTGTCGATTGTCCTTGCTCTTTTTGCGCAAAACCTAAATGTATCTTTCTTAGTTTCCTTTGCATTTTGTATCGGGGCTTCAGCAAATCTACCTGTTATTCTTTACACAATTTATTGGAAAAAATTCAATTCAACAGGTGCCGTTACAGCAATGGTAACTGGTTTAGTATCATGTTTAATATTAGGGGCGATGGGGCCAAATGTATGGAGTCCTGTTGATGGAGCGGCAATCTTTGTTGGTAACCCTCTTGTACCTTTAGCAGTGCCAGCAATCATTACTATTCCACTTGGCTTTATCGCTGGTTACTTAGGATCTGTTTTATCATCTAGCAAGGTTCCACAAGCAGAAGCAGATCGCATTTACAAAGAAATTCGTGTTAAAGCAAATACAGGTGTATCTGTTTCTGATATTTCACATTAATTTTTTTGTAATTTCATAGGTGACCTCTACCTGTTCTACAACACTAACAATATAAGTAAAAAACTCGATTTTTCATCGAGTTTTTTACTTTTTTATTATAAAAATTTTACCAATTTACTTATTGAACAATACTATTCTGTTTCCAAAAAACAGAAAAAAACCAATTTTCACTAGGTAAATAGTGTTTAATTTTTATGGAAAAAATAATTTTATTTTCAAATTTTAACCTTATTTTATGCCCCGAAATCTAGATTTGTCCCCATTTCGTATATTTATCTGAATTTTCCAAAACCCCTATATTTCTAGGCTTTGTCATAAATTTTCTCTTCTAAGACTATTTTTCTAAAAATTTTTTTTACATAATTTTTCTGAAATGTATTGCAATTTTGTGAACTGTCTCATAAAATGAAGATGTGAATTCACTTAACTAGCAAAATCAAGTCTTGAAGCAGTAAAAATAAACACAAAATGGGGAATGTTAATGGCGAACAATCAAGCAAACAAAGGCGTCGTGATTGACTATGATGCAATTGCAAATCAACAATCGTTTAAAGCACTTGTACGAAGAAAGAATTCATTTCTTTGGTCTATGACTGTAATCTTTTTAGCAGCGTATATGTTGCTACCAATTCTTACTTCTTACACGACAATTCTACACCAAAAGGCATTTGGGGAAATCACTTGGGTGTGGGTTTATGCAGCAGGATTATTCATTATGACATGGGGGTTATGTCATTTATATGTAGCAAAAGCAAACAGCTACGATAAAGAAGCAAAGGCGATTATCGCTGAATATGAGAACGGAGGTGGCCGCCGATGAATGATGGAGGTATGAGTCTTACAGCCATATTCTTTTTTGTTGCCATTGTAGGTTTAACATTAGTTATTACATGGTGGGCATCTAAACGTACTTCTTCAGCAAGTGACTTCTATACTGCAGGCGGTGGATTAACAGGCTGGCAAAATGGACTAGCTATTGCTGGTGACTATTTATCAGCAGCCTCTTTCTTAGGAATCGCAGGTGCAGTTGCATTATTTGGATTTGATGGATTCTTCTTCTCTATTGGTTATTTAGTAGCTTACTTAGTGGTATTATACATTGTTGCAGAGCCATTACGTAACCTTGGTAAATTTACTTTAGCTGACATGATTACAGCGCGTTTTGATAGCGCAAAAGTTCGTGGAACAGCAGCTTTAAGCACTATTACAATTGTTTTATTCTACATGATTGCACAACTAGTTGGTGCAGGAGCACTTATTCAATTACTTTTAGGGATCGACTATTGGATTGCCGTGTTAATCGTAGGTGTTATGATGACAACTTATGTATTATTCGGTGGTATGACTGCAACATCTTGGGTACAAATTATTAAAGCATGTCTTTTAATGTTAGGAACTGTCATTATTTCATTCTTAGTATTAAAAGAGTTCGGCTTCAGCATTGCTACAATGTTTAAAGAAATGGGGACTGCTACTGAAAGCGGTGCAGCTTATTTAAACCCTGGTCTTAAATATACAAATGGTATTGATACAATCTCAATGTTAATCGCTCTTGTATTAGGTACTGCTGGTCTTCCACATATCCTAATGCGCTTCTTTACAGTAAAAGATGCGAAGACAGCTCGTTCTTCAGTTATTTGGGCTACATGGATTGTAGGTATCTTCTATGTACTAACAATCTTCCTAGGCTTCGGTGCAGCAAAATTCGTTGGTAAAGAAGAAATTATTGCAGCAAACGCAGCTGGTAACATGGCTGCTCCACTTCTTGCAGAAGCACTTGGTGGCGACATTCTATTCTCATTCGTTTGTGCGGTAGCATTTGCAACAATTTTAGCCGTAGTAGCAGGTCTTGTACTTTCTGGAGCGTCTGCCCTTTCTCATGATATTTATGGTCAAATCATTAAAAAAGGTCAAATTACAGAAAAAGAGCAAGTACTTGCAGCTCGTATCGGTTCGATTACAATTTCAATTGTTTCTATCCTTTTAGCACTTGGTGCACAAACATTAAACGTAGCGTTCTTAGTATCACTTGCATTCTGTATTGCAGGTTCTGCTAACCTACCAGTAATCATTTATACAATCTATTGGAAACGCTTTAACACAGCCGGTGCTGTAACGGCAATGTTAACAGGCTTAATCTCTGCATTAGTACTTGTTGCAGTGTCACCAAACATCTGGAATCCAGTTGAAGGAAAAGCAATTTTCGTGGGTGAACCGTTAATTATGTTAACAAATCCAGCATTAATTTCGGTACCTCTTGGTTTCCTTGGTGGTTTCATTGGAACATTACTTTCTAAAGAAAGTGATGACAAGAAATATCGCGAAGTGGATGTTAAAGCAAACACAGGTATTTCTGTACAAGACGTATCTCACTAATAATATGACAACTACCTCGTAAGTAACTTACTTACGAGGTTTTACATTTTCTGTTTTATTCAGTATTATATTGATAATAAGCAATTGGAGGTAATCCTATGTCACAATCAAAAGCCAAAAAGAAACGTATGCATTTAAAGCGTACAAAAGGAAAAAATGTTGAAATCGATCGTCAATCCTCCCCTTTTAGTACACATGAACGTGTCACAAAGACTAAGCAAGAAACCTTGGAACGCAACTTCACAAAATACAAAAAGCAGCGTATAGATGAATAAACATTCTATATACTGCTTTTTTATTTATGATAGATTGTAAAATGATTTTGTATTTTGTGTAATGCTTTTAGCCGCTTCCTGCATTAATATCCCTTTTATTGATGCAATGACCGCTATAGAATGATTTATCATCCAGGGAGATGTACGTTTATTTTCAAACGAAGCTTCAAATGGCCAAGGTCCATCCGTTTCCACCATGATTAGCTCGATTGGATATCTCGTAATAAGCTGTTGAATCTCCTCCTCATACGTACAATCAGGTGTAACAGAAATAAAATAGCCATTCTGAATCATGCGTTCTATTACTTTCTCATCTCCCTTGAACCAATGGAAATGGGCTTTCGTTACTTGATGTTTTTCAAGCAAATCACAAACAAGTGCTGCATCCTCATAAACGGCATGTAAAATAATTGGTTTATCTAATTCCTTTGCTAACAAAATAAACCTTTCCAACAATGCTGTATATGGACGATAATCAATAGATTTTTCTTGCTTTAAATAATAAGGCAAACCTACTTCCCCTATTGCTATCATTTCATGTGCATGTTGACGTATCCAATCAAATAAAGCATCCATTTCCATTTTACTAGGTAAGACTTGCTCCGGATGAAAGCCAAATGCAGCCTTTACATTTTTATAGGTTTTCGATAGCATCCACGTTTTTTCACATGATGCAAGATTCATACTCACAGCAATAACATATTCTGCCTCCTCTAGTAAAGAGGGTATATCGTTGTCTTGATACTGATCTAAATGAATATGAGCATCAATCAACATAAACATCATCCTTTTCTTCTTTTAAAAAGATAAATAATTGTTCTTTTAATGCTGTAAATGTCTCAGAATGACGAATTTTCTCCTGACGTGGTCGTGCAAAAGGAACAACTATCTCTTGTTTAATTGTTGCTGGTCGTTTTGATAGCACAATAATCCGATCTGCCAAAAATAGCGCTTCCTCAATACTATGGGTAACAAATAAAATGGATTTTCGATATTTTTCCCAAATGGATAATAGCCAAGCCTGCATTTCCATTCTCGTAAACTCATCTAGTGCAGAAAATGGCTCATCTAAGCATAATATAGGCTTGTCACTAACGATTGCACGGATAAAGGACACTCGCTGTTGCATACCTCCAGATAGTTCATTCGGATAGGCATTTATAAATGAAGCAAGACCCACTTTTGCTAACCACTCCTTCGCAAGTTCCACATTCGGCTTTTGCTGAAGCTCCTCTACAATTGTGACATTTTCTAAAATGGTTCGCCATGGTAGTAAACAGGGTTGCTGAGGCATATAGCCAATTGTTCCTCTGTTCTGCTGTATATCTGCACCATCTAATAAAATGGCTCCCTTATCAATAGAAGAAACACCACCAATTAGTTGAAATAGTGTGCTTTTCCCGCTACCAGATGGGCCAATGATTGCCACAAATTCACCGTCCTTAACCTCAAAGGATAAATCTTGAATGACCTGAAGAGAATCAAAGGATTTATCAATATTTTGAACGCTTAGCATGGAATCCTCTCCCCCTCACAATGATTTTTTCTAGCAGTCGAATAGCGCTAAATAACACTAAACTTAAACATATAATAGCCAAAATGGCAACAAACACACGATCTGTACGAAATGATGACTGTGCCAATGTCATATAGACCCCAATTCCCTTTTTAGCACCTAGCCACTCCGCAATAACAGCCCCCATAATGCTGTAGGTAGCGGCAATTTTAATACCCGAAAAAATAGATGGATATGCAAATGGCCATTCTAGCTTCCAAAAGGTTTGTGCCTTTGTTGCCCCAATCATCTCAAAATAATGCTTCAACTCTGGTGAGGTTTGACGAAAGCCATCCATTGCTGCAATAACAATCGGAAAAAAGCATACTAGGCAAATAATGATAAGCTTGGGTAATAAACCAAAGCCAAACCAAATAATTAACAAGGGCGCTAGGACAAGTATTGGAACGTTTTGTGACATAATAAGAATGGGATAAAATAGCTCTCGAATAAATGAAAAACGATGTAGGAGCACAGCAACTGCTAGTCCACAACATATGCCAATTGTAAGTCCTAGTAAAGCTAATTGCACGGTTGCGAAGGCATGAGGCAAAAATGTTTCAAACGATCGTACCCCTTCTGCTAAAATAGCACTTGGTGCCGGCAATAACCAATGCGGGATATCTGCCAAACGCACGATTAGCTCCCATATGAATAAGAGGAAGGCGATAAAAATTATCGACCTTCCCTTTTGTATTGCCTGCTTCATCACTGGTATTTCTCCGTTAATGTATCCATAGTAATACCTGATGGCTGATATAAAATTTTCACTTGGGTAATAACATTGATAGCCCCAAGCTCTATCATTTTGTTATTCATTCGTTCTATAATTTGTAGTAACGTTGTCAGCTCCCCTTCCATCGTCGTTTCTAAAGGATGCACCTCATATTTCACGCCTGATGCATCAATAATAGCAATGGCCGCATCGACAAATGGAATCACATCTTCATATTTTTCTGTTTTCGGAATAATTTGTACACTGATTAATGAGTTTGCCATGTTACTTCGTCTCCTTTTTCGGTAAAAAGTCGTTTGTAAATGCTTGTTCTGCGTTAAATTCGCCCTCTAAAACGTTGTTACTAGTCATCCACTTCGCATAGTTTTCCCAGACAGCTAGCTTTTGCTCGCCCCATTGAGCAGCGTCATCCTGATATTTATCTGCCAGCCACTCCTGACTTTTATGCACAAGGTCTTTATCTAAATCAGGTACTGCCTCAAGTAAAACATCTGCTGCCTCACCTGGATTACTGATCGCGTATTCATAGCCCTTTGCCACGGCAGCGACAAATGCTTCAACGATCTTTGGATCATCCTTAATCATTTTTTCATTTGTAGCAAGAACGGGTGTATAATAATCCAGTTGGTCACTATAATCTGTTAAATACAGCATGTTCAGCTTTTCACCACGAAGCTCAGCTTCAATCCCAGTCCAAGCATAATAAATCCATGCAAAATCAATATCTTTTTTCATCATTGTAAAGAAATCTATATCGCCAGCATTAATAATATCTAATTTATTAATATCTGCATTTTCAGTTTGCATTAATGATTGTAGTACGGCCTGCTCTAGTGGAGCTCCCCAGCCGCCATATGTTTTACCTTCAAATTTCTTCGGTGATGTAATACCTTTGGAGGCGATTGAGGCAAAGCCAGAAGTATTATGCTGAATAATCGCCGCAATCGATACTAGAGGTACACCCTGTACACGAGCCTGTGTAATTCCCTCCTGATAGCTTACGCCAAATTGTGCCTTGCCAGATGCTACAAGCTGATCTGCTCCTGCGTCACCAGGTTGTAAGATATCAACATCTAAGCCCTGCTCTTCAAAATAACCTAATTTCTTAGCAACATATAGCCCTGTATGATTTGTATTTGGCATCCAATCAAGTACAACGGACACCTTCTTTAACGCATGCTCATCCTTTTTGGTATCCTCTTTTTCGCTACAGCCCGCTAATGTTAAAAGGGCAGCCATAAGAACCAATAACCATTTTTTCATGCTGAATCCTCCCAGTAAGTAGTGTGAAAGTGTTCATGAAGGAATGCTCTAACCAGAAGAAAGCGTATTTATGGATTATCTGCACCCAAGATATGTACATTTAACAAAAAAACGCCCAGGATTTCTCCCAGACGTTGTCAATCAATATCAAAAATTTACTTTTTTTTGAATAGATGTTCCCTACGCTGGTACGAGCCAAATCAGGTTCAAAGGGTCAGCGTCTAACGGACACAATCTCAGCTGGCAACTACCAGCCCCCCTACATTCTTTCCATATGAACTTTTCGTTGATTATTATACCCATATCTCACTGTAAATGACAAGGCTCTATTTAATATTAACGCTGTAAAAATATTTTAATTGCAGCATCTTTCGCTTCATGAATTCCATCCTCCGTGAGATACTTTTCATTTATCCCAAATACCTGTAGTGTTCCTTCCTTAGTATATCGTGGCTCAAAGAGGACTAATGAAATATCTTTAAAGTCGTAAAGCGGTGTTAATGAACCATCTTCTTTGACTTGATAGGATTTAAAGCGATATTTTTCCTCCTTCGGTATCCATTCGTAAAGAGCAAGATTATTTTGATAGGCTGTTAAAGTAAGGGCTTTTTTACCATCAAGTTTATGATAGGAGCCATCTACTAAATCAACATATCCTGTCTCTAAGCTTTCTCCAGTTCTAAAGGAAGCGTAGATTTTATGATCAGTAAGTGCCACGTCATGTATGCCATTAAAAGGGAAATCATATTGTTTTTCTTTTTCCGTTCCAACATCATAGAGCGTAAAGCGGACCGTTTCTACACCATCTTTTTTAAAGGCTTTTGGAAGGAGCAACTTATTGTCCTGATAAATTGGAGGACTTACTGCAACTCCATCAAAAGATTGTTTATTTAGTTCTACATATTGTTTTACCTCGTTTGTACGCAGATTTGTTAAGCTATAAATGGTATCACCTGTCCTTGTATCAGATATTTCTGTTAGTAGCGTATCATCTTCGAAATCCATATAATTATTTGTAGAAAAGCCTTTGATCTCTAATGTTTCTCTATTTTTTACAAACACAGAATTCCTATCATCAGCCATCCAAACAAGCCAATTTTCATTTACTAACATTTTTGAAATAGGGAATTCACTTGTTTCTTCCGCTTTTTCAATATGTGTATCAAGTGCATAGGAATAAATGGTATTGCCTTCGTAATAATAAAAGGAGTTCGTTGCATCATCAAAGATAGCTGTAGATAATGTATTAGCAGATCGACCAGGGATACTAATTTCTTCATAGGATTGCTCAGTTATTTGCGATATTGCCAATTGTTCTTTTATTTCATCTATAAAAGGATAACTTAATAAGGCCGTAAGAGCTAAAGCTGAAATTCCTACCGCTACGGGCTTCCACATATGTTTTTTTACAGGGGTTTGCTGTTGCTCTAATCTTACATGAGCAGCCTCTAAAATCTCATCTTTTTTTTGGGGAGTTAATGCTATTTGATCTGGTATTGTAGCCTTTAATCGATTACGAAAATTCATTTCCATTATAAAATCCCTCCTTTTCTAATTGGATGCCTACTCGTTTTCTCCCCCTTGCTAGCCTTGTTTTCACTGTATTAACTGAACATTGTAAGATGGATGCGATATCGGTGATAGATAGTTCATCATAGTAATAAAGCCAAAGGACCTCTCGATATTTCGTTTCTAATGTAGTAATGCTGTGAGCAATTACATCCATTTCCTCCTGCTTTAAAATTTGAGATTCCACTGAAATAGAGGCTTCCTGCTTTTTAAAAAGACTAGTTAACTCTGTTTTCCGATATGCCCAGCTTTTAAAGTAATTATGACACTCGTTGACGACCATACGGTATAAGTAAGTTTTGACACTAGAACGCCCTTCAAATTGCTCCATATGAATGTAATAGCGGATGAATACTTCCTGTACAATATCCTCTGCCCTTTCTTTATTTTTTACATATGTATAAGCTAGTCGAAGTAAGTAATGACCGTATAAATCCATAACCTCCCGTAAATGTATATCTCTTTGTTGTTTCTCCAAGCAATTCCCTCCCTTCTTCAATTTGTATAAGTTAGACAAAGCACAATGCTTGTTGGTTTCACCTTTTCATTAATTTTATATTAATGCATTATTTAGCCGGTGCTGAATAACAATTAAAGAAGGGCACTTTAAAACTAAAAAAAGTCGATTTGCATCACAGTTTTGTGGCAAATCGACTTTTATCTTTTAAAAAGGCTTCGTCAATCTAGCTTGGATTTTGTTCTTTTTTTACTGTTAATACATGTGAAATCTGTCCATCAGTTGCAATATCTACCTTGAATGAGCCATTTGAATGACGATCTGCTCGCGTTAATGCTTGTACATCAATAACCTCTTGCACACCTTTTTCAGTTTCTATGATAACATGCTCCTCATCTGTAGCTTTGACTACTGCAACAATACGATGAGGGTTTGCTTTTAATTCTGTTAACACCTTTAAGCCCCGTTTTGCGCGACTTGCCATCTCAACTTCAGCTACATTCATTTTCTTCACAGCACCTCGCTGCGTTACAATCACAACATATTCTGTGTCGTTTGGCTGTAAAACATTAACACCCACTAATGCTTCCCCATCTTTTAAGGTAATTCCTTTAACACCACCAGTTTTGACACCTGTTACTGGTAATTCCTCCATTGGGAAACGAATCGCATAGGCTGTATCGGTTGTTAATAGTAATTCAGTGTCATCCGTTACGAAATCTGCAAAAATCATTTCATCGCCAGCTTTAACATTCATTGTCTTTATCGGCTTTGAATAACGGGTAACTGCATAATCTGCTAAAGGCGAGCGTTTAATTTGTCCATCTTTCGTAGCCGTTAAAATATAAGTATTCGCTTGCTCAAATGTCTCGAAACCATAGACCGCAATAATGGATTCATCCTCTCCAGTCGGCACAATACTTGAAATATGCTGACCGAGATCCTTCCAGCGAATGTCTGGTAGCTCATGAACAGGCTGATAAATATAATTGCCTCGATTGGTGAACAGTAGCAGATGATGCTGTGTATTTAAGGTTTCTTCATATAATAAATAATCTGAATCCTTCATCGCAATATCCTGACCATTTGAGGCTGCATGGGAACGTGTGGAAGTACGTTTAATATAACCATCCTTAGTCACAGTCACGACAACCTCTTCACTTGGTACAAGGACATCTAATGTAATTTTGATTTCTTCAATTTCTTGTTCAATTTTCGAACGGCGTGGCTCTGTAAAGCGTTTTTTAATATCAAGCAACTCCTGTTTTATGACACGAATAAGCTTTGCCTCACTATTAAGAATGCCTTCTAGCTTGGCAATTAATTTATTTAATTCATCCTGTTCTTGGCGAAGCTCTGTAATGTCCGTGTTCGTTAAACGGTATAATTGCAAGCTAACGATCGCCTCAGATTGTACCTCTGTAAAGTCAAACTTAGTTTGTAAGTTTAATTTCGCATCTTTTTTATCATTTGAAGAACGAATCGTAGCAATTACTTCATCTAAAATAGACAATGCCTTAATTAAGCCGTCAACGATATGCGAACGATCCTTAGCCTTTTGTAAATCATAGATTGAACGGTTGGTAACGACTTCTTTTTGATGTGCAATATACGCATCAAGTAATAATGGCAGTGTCATCATCGTTGGACGACGATTATGAATGGCAATCATATTAAAATTATAAGCTACTTGTAAATCTGTTGTTTTAAATAAATAATTTAAAATACCTTGTCCTGGTACATCTTTTTTCAGTTCAATGACCACACGTAAACCTGTACGATCTGATTCATCACGAATTTCCGCGATACCTTCTAGACGCTTATCAACACGTTGCTCATCTATTTTTTTAACAAGGTTCGCTTTATTAACATCATATGGCAATTCCGTAATGACAATCTGCTCTTTGCCACCCTTAATTGGCTCCACAGCGGCTTGTGCACGGACAATGATTTTACCGCGGCCCGTTTCATAAGCTTTTTTGATGCCATCAACACCTTGAATAATGCCACCAGTTGGGAAATCTGGACCTTTAATAACGGTCATCAACTCATCGACCGTTGAGTGAGGCTTTTCTAAGCGCATTAGAACCCCGTCAAGCACCTCATCAAGAGCATGAGGAGGAATATCAGTTGCATAGCCGGCTGAAATACCTGTTGAGCCATTCACTAGTAAATTCGGGAAGCGGGCTGGTAAAACGGTTGGCTCCATATCCTGATCATCAAAGTTTGGCACAAATTCTACGGTTTTCTTGCCGATATCACGTAGCATTTCTGCAGCAATAGCTGAAAGTCTTGCTTCCGTATAACGCATCGCTGCTGGCGGATCACCATCTACTGACCCGTTATTCCCATGCATTTCAATCAGCATATGACGCGCTTTCCAATCTTGACTCATGCGCACCATAGCCTCATAAACTGAGCTATCACCATGAGGATGATAGTTACCAATTACATTCCCAACTGTTTTAGCGGATTTTCGAAATGGTTTATCATGTGTATTCCCCTCGGAAAACATTGCATATAATATACGACGCTGCACAGGCTTAAGACCGTCACGTGCATCAGGCAACGCGCGGTCTTGAATAATGTATTTACTATAGCGACCAAAACGGTCACCCATCACTTCTTCTAAAGGTAAATCTTGAAACTTTTCCGTACTACTCATGCTTGGTCCTCCTCTTGTTGGATGAATTCATTGTCTAAAATATTTGAATCATCCTCCATACCGAAGTTTACATTGGCTTCGATCCATTTACGACGTGGTTCAACTTTATCGCCCATTAATGTTGTAACACGTCTTTCAGCACGTGCACCATCCTCAATCGTTACACGAATTAATGTGCGTGTTTCTGGGTTCATCGTCGTATCCCACAGCTGGTCTGCATTCATCTCACCAAGACCTTTATAGCGCTGTAGTATGTAACCCTTTCCAACTTTTTTGATGGCCTTCTGTAAATCATTTTCAGTCCAAGCATATTCAATCACTTCTTTTTTACCAGTGCCCTTTGAAATTTTATACAAAGGTGGTAAGGCAATAAAGACCTTACCTGCTTCAATTAATGGACGCATGTAACGGTAGAAAAACGTTAATAGCAACACTTGAATATGTGCACCATCTGTATCAGCATCGGTCATAATAACGACTTTATCATAGGCTGAATCCTCAACAGAGAAATCTGTACCAACACCTGCACCAATAGCATGAATAATCGTTGAAATTTCCTCATTTTTCATGATGTCCTGTAGCTTGGCTTTTTCCGTATTAATGACTTTACCGCGCAAAGGTAATATGGCTTGGAATGTACGATCACGCCCTTGCTTTGCTGAGCCTCCAGCAGAATCTCCTTCGACTAAATAGAGCTCGTTTTTCGCAGCATTGCGAGATTGTGCGGGCGTTAATTTTCCTGAAAGAATGGTACTGGCCTTTTTGTTCTTTTTGCCATTTCGTGCATCTTCACGTGCTTTACGAGCCGCTTCACGAACTTGCTGTGCACGAATAGCTTTACGAACAAGGGATGCAGATAGCTCGGCATTTTCCTCAAGCACATATAAAATTTGCTCAGAGACCACACTATCTACGGCAGAACGAGCCTCACTCGTCCCTAGCTTGCCTTTTGTTTGACCCTCAAATTGTAGTAAATGCTCAGGAATACGTACAGACACAATTGCTGCTAGACCCTCGCGAATATCTGTCCCTTCAAGGTTTTTATCTTTCTCTTTTAACAGACCTATCTTTCTTGCGTATTCATTAAATACGCGTGTTAATGCTGCTTTTGCGCCTGTTTCATGTGTTCCGCCATCACGTGTACGAACATTGTTAACAAAGGACAGAATTGTTTCTGAATAGCCATCATTATATTGGAATGCAAATTCTACTTCAATATCATCCTGAATCCCTTCCACATATTTGACAGGATGAAGAACGTCTTTCTCCTCATTCAAATACGCAACGAAAGCTTCAATGCCGTTCTCATAAAAGAACACATCACCTTTGCCTTCCTCGCGTTCATCAATTAACTCAATTTTTAAGCCCTTCAATAAAAATGCTGACTCACGTAAACGTTCTGCAAGTGTATCATAATTAAACTTTGTAACAGAGAAAATCTTGTCATCTGGTAGAAAATGGACTAGAGTGCCTGTCTGTTTCGTACTGCCGATTTCTTCAAGTGTCGTAACTGGATGACCACCATTTTCAAAACGTTGGCAATATTTCTTACCGTCGCGGTGTATAGTCACCTCTAAAAATGTTGATAACGCATTAACGACAGAAGAACCTACGCCATGTAAACCGCCACTTGTTTTATAGCCGCCTTGTCCAAATTTGCCACCAGCATGTAAAACCGTAAAAATAATTTCAGGTGTTGGCTTTCCCATCTTATGCATACCCGTAGGCATTCCACGACCGAAGTCTCGCACGCTAATACTTTGATCTTTATGAATCTTGACAATAATATGAGAACCAAAGCCAGCCAATGCTTCATCCACCGCATTATCCACGATTTCATACACAAGGTGATGAAGACCACGGCCATCTGTAGAACCGATATACATGCCGGGTCTCTTTCGTACCGCTTCTAATCCTTCTAATACTTGTATAGCGTCATCATTATAGACGCTTGGTGACTGTTTATTCGTCAAAAAATTCCCCTCCAAAAAACAAACGCATGTTCTATTTATCTTCTCTTCCTAATAATAATAGCATTTCCTGTCAATAGCTAGCGACAGGCCCAATAAAATTTTTTATTCCTCACAGCTTCTTCGTTTTTAAAAGTAATGATCCGCATTGTCATAAGCTATTATATTCCCTTGACGCAAGGACCTAAGTTTTTGTTGCATAAATCGATTATGCCACAGCGTAATGACATCTACATTTCTCCATAGTCGAGCTCCTCTTCAAAGTCATCCGCTAAATACGCCGCTTAAGGATAAAAGTTGTCTGTACCTGAGGCTAAGCTTTCGGTACAAAAACATTGCCGCTTCAAGATAAGACATCGAATGACTAATAACCGATTATAAACTTTCGGCTAAAACAAAGATAGCTCGTGAAGGTTTTCAATTTTTCATGCAGAAGCATTTGATAGCCACTTGAATAAGAGTGGATATGTATGAACAACTAAGTGGGTATCTTCTGTCAGACTGATGATTTATACTAGCATTTCCATGAAATTTAAGATAGACTTCTATTCTACCAAAGGAAAGGATGATTGACAAAATTGCCATTTTACCTATATTTTTAGAAAAGGCTTGTCTTAATGCAAGGATACTCGTGTCAAATAGCCTAACCTAATCATTATACATATCGAAACCCTTGAAAAAATAGTTTTCTTTTGTATTGAATTCAAGGAACGTCATGAAATCTCCTTCATGCCGTTGTAGATTATCAAGAAAAAGTGTAAAATACTTGTTACAAACTATTAGTACCAAGTGATGAATTACAATGAAAGGAGTCCAACTATGGTAAATGGACTTATTATTTTATGTGCTTATCTAATTGGCTCTATACCTTCTGGATTATGGATAGGCAAAATATTTTATAAAACTGACATTCGTGAACATGGTAGTGGTAATCTGGGTGCCACGAATACCTTCCGTATCTTAGGAAAAACAGCAGGAATTATCGTAACCATTATGGATGTCTTAAAAGGGACAGCGGCTGTATTGTTAGTAGCACTACCGATATTTTCCGAAGTCTCCATACACTCGTTAATTCTTGGACTTATAGCGGTTATTGGTCATATGTTCCCTATTTTTGCAAGCTTCCGCGGAGGGAAGGCCGTAGCGACATCTGCTGGCGTTCTCTTAGGATATACATGGCCATTATTTGTCTTACTTTTTATTACGTTTATTGTAACGTTAAAAGTCACAAAGATTGTAAGCTTAACTTCCATGATTGCCGCTTTAGTAGCACTAATTTATTCAATCATTTATTATTTTGTTACAGGTGATTTTGCGTTAACTATTTTAGTCGCATGTTTGTTCACCTTTATTATTTATCGTCACCGCGCAAATATTGGCCGCATTAAAAATGGGACCGAGCCAAAGGTGAAATGGCTGTAGCAAAGAGAGGAGCATTCTAATGAATATTGCACTAACAGATGAAGCCCTAAATTGGTTTAAACGAGAAATGGAAGTAGAAACAGGCGATACCATTCGTTTTTATGCAAGATACGGAGGTTCCAGTCCATTTCATGAAGGCTTTTCTCTTGGTATGACTCGTGAGGAACCAATCGAGATTGGTGTCAAAACAGAGATTGACGGGGTTACCTACTATATTGATGAAAAAGATGTATGGTTTTTTAATAACCACAATCTCCATGTAGATATTGATGCTACAAACGATGAATTAAAATATGATTATCGTAAATAAAGCCGTGTTTCCTTTCGTTTATTACGAGAGGAACACGGTTTTTTTATTTTCCCACAATATAAATTCCTACCTTTGTTTATCTATACAGATATTTGTCCATTCTATATGTAGTAAATGCACACTTGGAGGAGGAAAGTAAATGTCCGTTTCAAAAAGTACAGATGCCTCCCAATCAAATTCCAACAATGAACTTCTATATAGTTCACTTTCGAGCAATGTCAAACTGATTCGAAACACACTTGGAAATAGTAATGACCTAATTATACGAGAAATTACGATTGGTAAAGCTGAAAAGCACACAATCGCAATTGTTTATATGGATGGCTTATCTGATAAAACAACCATTTCGGATACTGTTATTGATAAGCTCATGCTCGATCTGGTTGAAGTAAATGGCTCAGAAACAGATATAGAAACAATTCATCAATATATAAGAGAATCTTGTTTGACAGCCGGTGATGCAAATAATATTTCTCATTTCCCAGCATTGTATACCGCGATTTTAAATGGCAATACGGTTATCTTATTAAATGGATGTACTTTTGGTATTGTAACAAGTACAAAAGGTGCTAGAGATCGAGAGGTTACAGAGCCATCAACAGAATCTGTGATTAGAGGTCCAAGAGAATCCTTTACTGAAACATTACGCACAAACACTGCCCTTATCCGTCGAAAAATTAAAAGTCCTAATCTTTGGATAAAATCTCGTGTGGTTGGAGAGGTAACGCAAACAGATATAGCTGTTATGTATATAAATGGTATTGCCAATGACAAAATAGTGGCTGAGGTACTGGCACGCATAGATCGTATTAACATTGATGGCATACTAGAAAGTGGCTATATTGAGGATTTTATTCAAGATTCTAAACTCACAATATTTCCAACAATTTATAATTCTGAACGACCTGATGTTATTGCTGGAGAATTGTTAGATGGGAAAATTGCTATTCTAGTGGATGGTACCCCCTTCGTATTGGTGGTACCCGCTTTATTTACTTCCTTTTTACAATCTGCTGAGGATTACTATCAAAATTGGATCGTCAGCTCACTTATTCGGTTATTAAGATTTTTAGGAATAAGCCTTGCGTTGGTGGCACCATCACTCTATGTTGCCATTACCACCTTTCATCAGGAAATGCTTCCAACCGCTATGCTTATTAGTATTGCCTCCCAACGAGAAGGCGTTCCTTTCCCTGCAGTGGTTGAAGCACTTATTATGGAAATTGCCTTTGAGGTATTACGAGAAGCAGGTCTTCGAATGCCGAGAACCATTGGACCTGCTGTATCCATTGTGGGAACCTTAGTCATTGGTCAGGCAGCCGTTGAAGCAGGCATTGTATCAGCTGTAATGGTAATTATCGTAGCTTTAACAGCGATTTGTAGTTTCCTGTTCCCTGCCTATGGCTTATCTAATACCATTCGGGTTCTACGTTTTCCATTAATGATTGTAGCAGCAATGCTAGGTTTATTTGGTGTTATGTTTGGAATTATGATCATTATCCTACATTTATGTAGCATTCGCTCTTTTGGTGTGCCGTATTTAAGTCCATTCGGTCCACTAATTTTAAAGGATCAAAAAGATGCGTTAGTATTATTTCCTCGAAGAGCGCTATTGACTCGACCACGCTTAGTCAGTCAAAAAAATAATGTTAGAGGTCATAAGTATTTGGATACGAAAAAAAGAAATAAATCTAATGTATAAATGAGGAATGGCACATGTCAAAATTCAGCTTAATTTGTTTCCTCCTCATTCTCCCTTTACTACTAAGTGGTTGCTGGAGTAAGCGTGAACTAAATGAATTAGCAATTGTCGTCGCATTAGGGGTGGATAAGGTTGATGATGAATATGAATTATCAATTCAAGTGGTAGATCCTAGTGAAATTTCTACTAGGCAGCCATCTACTGGACGAACTCCTGTCATTACCTATCACGCAACAGGAGAAACCATTTTTGAAGCTGTTCGAAAAATGACAACTTTAGCAGCTAGGAAACCCTATTTTTCTCATCTTCGGATAGTTGTTATCGGTGAGGAATTAGCGAAAGAGGGAATAAACGAAGCGCTGGATTTAATTTCTAGAGACCATGAATTTCGAAATGATTTTGATGTCATCCTCTCTCATGAGGCATCTGCTAAGGACGTTTTAAGTGTGTTAACACCGATTGAAAAAGTACCCGCCAATAAAATGCTAAATTCTTTGAGAGTGTCCGAAAAAGTTTGGGGCTCCACCATTTCAATTAATATCGATGATTTAGTCAATACTTTAAACAACAGTGAAAAAAGTGCCATCCTATCAGCAATTGAAATACATGGCGATACAAATTTAGGTATGGACCAAACAAATGTCAAAAGAGTGAAAACTCCAGTACTGTTAAAGTATGCGGGCTTGGCTATCTTTAAAAAAGATAAATATATCGGACTTTTAACAGAAGATGAAAGTAGAGGTCTTAGCTTTATTAATGACAAAATAGAGAGCACCATTGAAATTATCGCTTGCACAAAAGGAGGTACTCTGTCAACCGAAATTACCAAATCAACTAGCAAAATAAAAGGTAATTTTAAAAAGGGCTCTCCTCAGATAAATGTGCATATTGACGTGGAACAAAATGTTGGAGAAGTTGAATGTAATATGAAGCTTTCTAACAATAAATCCATTAAATATATAAATAAAAAAACGGAGGAAATTATTAAACAACAGGTTGAAAATACAATCAGAAACGTTCAGCAAAATTATCAAGTAGATATTTTCGGTTTCAGCGAAGTACTCCATCGTTCAGATGCAAAACAATGGAAAAAAATAAAAAAAGACTGGGATACAATTTTCCCTGAACTTCCTATTAAGGTTGAGGTTCATGTAAATACACAGGGATTAGGAACCATGCAAAACTCATTATTGCATAAATCCAAAAAGGAGGAGTGAGGTCATGGTAATGACACTATTTATCCTTGTTATTTCGTCTATAATTGCCTTTGCTTTTATCCCACAATTAAAGAAAAAGAAAGAAACGAAAACCATCATTATTTTTTCAGTTATTTTAATATTTGCTACTGCAATCAATATTGGCATCGCATTAAAGCTTAAGATTCCAAGTCCGCTTAACCTTATCACGTTTATTTTTTCACCCATTAGGAATCTAATTGTTTCACTTACAAAATAAAAAAGAAGGGGGTTGCTCATAATGGAAAAAGAAATCATTAGTTCAAGACAATTTATGATCATCACCCTTCTCTTTTCTATTGGAACTGCCATTTTAATTATTCCTGCAAATATAGCAAGTGAGGCAAAGCAGGACGCATGGATTGCCGCAAGCATCGGAGTCGCAATCAGCTTACTTTTAGTAAAGCTATATATTTCTTTAGGAAAACGCACACCTAACCTTACATTCATTGAGGCAAACGAAAAAATACTTGGCCGTATTTTTGGGAAATTTACGGCGATTGGCTTTATACTCCTTACCTTTCTTTCCTCAGGTGAACTATTATATTTTATTGGCATTTTCATGAAAACAGAGGTAATGCCAGAAACACCTACAATGGCATTTGCATTGTTATTTAGTATCATCATTGTGTATGCTGCTTTTCTCGGAATTGAAGTTTTTGCTCGCTCTGCAGAGATTCTATTCCCTTTTTTTATCCTGATTTTTATCGTATTTGCAGTTTGTATCACACCTCAAATTAGTTTCGATAATGTTCAGCCAATCTTGGAAACACCTAAAAAATCAATTTCGTTTAGTATTATTCGCTTTATGAGTATTTTTTCTTTTCCACTTGTTGTACTGCTAATGCTTTTCCCATCTACTGTGGATGTCCAAAAATCTGCACAAAAGGGATTTTACATTGGAGCAATTATTGGTGGTATTGTCTTAATTATAATAATTACCCTGTGTATACTTGTGCTTGGTCCTTCAAATACCGCCTCTCGCACCTTCCCTAGCTATGCACTGGCGCAAAGAATTTCAATCGGGAACTTTTTACAGCGTATTGAAATTATTATGGCTGGTATGTGGATTGTATCCATTTATATTCGAACTTTTATGTATTTTTACGCATCAGTCATTGGTGTAGCGCAGTTATGTAAGATACAGGATCATCGTCCACTTATTTTACCATTTGGTTTATTAATGATTGGTCTTTCTCAAATTATTCATCCTAATATTGTTCATTCCAATGTCTACAATAATGAAATTTGGCCTATATTTTCTGCGATATTTACCGTTATTTTACCGTTAACGTTGCTGATCATTGCGAAAATCCGCAAAATAGACGGGAATTCACAAGGTGAAAATAGCAATGAAATTCAAACAAATAACAAGAATCAGGCGCAGCAAGATAGTGAGAATAACAGCCATAATGCTTCAGAGGGTGATAGTCATACAGAGAGCGATTCTAAAAATGACGCACAAGATGAGAATAAACTTGAACTAGAAAGCCAAAAAGGTAATAAGCCAAATGAAAATGATGTAAAAATTGATCAAGATACAAATGACCATTAAAAAATGATGACCTTAAAAATTAGCCAGGTCATCATTTTAATCATTTATTTCGCCTTAATCCCGTTAAACACTGTTTCCATAATTAACAATGCAGCTGAGTTTTTGGCGATATTCCCCTCCTGTACTTGCTGCCACATCGTAAATAGGAGTGAGTATAAGACATTAAGCATCCATTCACTAGTCATATCCTGACGTAAATAACCTTGTTTTTGTAATTGGATAATTGTCTGTCTAATCGGCTCCTTAAGCTGATCCTCAGCAGCCAAAAGTTCGGAACTGTAATTCACAGAGCATTCATGTGCAAGAAAATAAATTTTATCTCCTAATGGAATTAAAGCCTCAACAAGTCTCGGGATATAGGATTCCAGCTTTTCCTCATCCACTGGTATTTCATTCATGGTTTCGCTGACAACCTGAACAGCTCTGAAACCTAATTGCAACATTAGTTGTTCCCTGTTTTCAATATAGCGGTGTAATGTAGCGATACCAATACCAGCATAGTTAGCGATGTCGGTTAAGGATGCTGTCGGCTTTTCGACGAGGAGCTCTGTAGCTGCATCTAATATAGCATGAAGCCTAGCCTCTTTTGCGTTTTTCATCATGCTTCACTTCTTTCCAAAAATAAGGTGAATACTAGATAGTGTATACTACCAATTGATACAATTGTAGAATACAGGACACTGGAATTCAACCTACTTGCCCATCGTGAAGGCTGTTCTTACAAGGAAATAAAACATTTTGCACTGCTATGAATACCACTACCCATTCTGAACCCAGACATCCTTCACATACTTTCTGTTATGCTGATGCTGCTCTAACCAATCTATTGCCTCCTTCTCTCCTACCCCTTTTTTAGATTGATAAGTCTGCTGTAGCATAGCTTCTACAGCTGGTGCCATATGATTACCATCTCCACAAACATATAATTGTCCATTATTATTTAACATTTCGATGATATTTGAGGAATATGGCTCCATTACTTGCTGCACATAAGCTTTCGGAGTTCCTTCTTTACGGGAAAATGCCGTGTGTAGTGTCACAATTCCATCCTTTTCAAATTGCTCAAGCTCCTCACGGTAAATAAAATCAGCCTCATTTCTACAGCCGAAGAATAGATGTGCTTGCCCAAGGGGAATTCCTCGCTTTTTCATGGCAGCGCGAGCCTGTAAAAAACCTCTAAATGGTGCTACGCCAGTTCCAGGTCCAACCATTATAATCGATGTAGTCGCATCCTCTGGCAGCTGGAATCCTGAATCAACTGAGCGTATAAACATTACTAGTGACTCCCCTGGTTGACACTGTGCCAAATAATTTGATGCTACGCCATGATAGTCCCCTCGACCACTCCAGGCTGGTTCCCTTACGACACCTACTGTAATGCTTAGGCGTTCAGGATCTTCCTTTGGTGAACTAGAAATAGAGTAATATCTAGGCTTTAAAGGAGGTAGTAAGGCTATAAATTTTTCAAATGGTAATTCACAGGCTTCGTACATTTCAAGAAGCTCTAGCATGGATAACCGTTTATTTAATACCTGCTCCTTATAAATATCTTCTTGTAATAAATGCTCTAATTCACGTTTATGTGGCGGACACTCTGTATAAACCGCTAGCTCTCGTATTTGTATACGACTAGCAGTCTCCTGCAATTCAACACTAGTGGCAAGCACCTCGTATAAGCTAACCGGATAATCTGTAGGAAGATGCAACCCATTTCCATTAGACGAAATGATTAGCTGATCATTGGCATTCAATTTAAATCGACGAAGAACTCGATGGATGAGCTTGCTGCTATTTTTGGGTATCACGCCAAGGTGATCTCCCTCCTGATAGCTTAATTCCTTTGGCAGTGCAATTTCAATATGACGTGTACTTCGGTCACTATTGGCTGATTGAAGCTCTTCATTTTTTATAATCGATGCATAACGGGCACCGTGTTTTAAAGCAAGTGGTACCGTTGCTAAGCCTTTTACAACTTGAATGGACAATTTTGTTTGTTCTAGTAGCATATTGTCATCTAACGTTAAATCATATGTCACTTTCATGGTTCTCCACAGTTGTTCTCGCCAGTTCTCCAATTGCTTTTCAAAATCTGCACTTACGTCCGCTTCCCCATGTGGCAAAATTCTTGTAGCCCCTTTAATGGCAAGCTGTTCATCTATCGTTTGAGGGACCTTTTGATACGTATAATGCCAATTTCGATCTCCGCAGCCAAACACAGCATAATTTATTCCTTTTAGACTATTCTCATTACTATTCTCTAGCCATGCAAGAAACTTTCGAGCGTTTCTTGGGGGATGACCATTATAAGAAGAGCAAACAATTAGTACAGCGCCCTCTTTAGGTAATTTTCCAGCATACTCATCTAGCGTAGCGACTTCACTTCGAATACCATACAGAACAGCTTCATCTGCTAACTGTTTGGCAATTCTTTCAGTAGTCCCTAAATCAGAACCATAGAGGATTAGCAAAGACATTTTTGCATTCTCTACACTAGTCTTTGGTAGAGGATACATTTTTTCTTGTCGCTGAGGTGCTACTGTCTTTTCCGGATCAATTACTCGATTACGCTGCTTTACTCGAATTTTAAAATCACCTGGCTTTATCGTTAGAGTTTGCTGTATTTTTAATTGATAATTGTCATAATCGATTAATTCAAAACGCTGTAAAATCATTCCTAATACCAATGTTGCTTCATGAAGGGCAAATTGCATGCCGATACAGGCACGCTGACCATTGCCAAACGGTTTAAAGGCATGTGTAGGAACATTCTGAGAATCTTCAAAGCGCTCTGGATAAAATTGTTCCGCATTTTCACCCCACGCATTTTTATCACGATGAAGCTGTGGCAGAAGGACACTGATATTGTCACCTTTTTTAATCAGGTACTTGTCGCCAATGACAGTATCCTCTTTTGCATAAAGCTCAAAGCCAGGTGCTGTCGGCCATAATCGTAATGATTCATTTAAAATTAGGCGAATGTACTTTAGCTGTAAAATCTGTTCATATGTCGGTGTTTCTTGAGTCAAGATTTGATCAACTTCAGCATAAGCCTTCTCTAAAACTTCAGGATGCTTGATTAAAAAATAGAGTGCAAAGGACAGCAATCCGCTAGTCGTTTCATGTCCGGCTATCAAAAATGTGATGATTTGATAACGAATATTTTCATCGCTCAGTGTTTCTCCTGTGTCTGGATCTTTTATATTTAACATGCGGCCTAGTAAATCTATCTGCTCTTGTGTACCTCTTGCCTTTCGCTCCTCAATAATTTTATCTACTAATGTAAACATTGTTTCAATGTCTTCGTTAAATTGGCGCCTTGTGCCAACCATCATCAGATTTTGTATCTTTAATCGAGAACTTTTTAACATAGCTTCATTTAAAGCACGGACCATGCTCATAATAAAAGGGCTATGTGTTTCTCTATAAAAGCTATTAAAGCGATAATTGAAGCCACAAAGTCCAATTGTATCTAGCGTCAATCGTGTCATATCCTCAGGGACATCAATTTCTTCCATCGGATTTAAGCGTTCCCATTTTTGTATCAGCTGTGTGCTAATATCTATCATCATCGAATGATAATCTTTCATAGCATGTTTACTAAACGTGGGAAGTAGGATGTTATGAGCCTTTTGCCAATTCGGTTCAGTTGTTCTGCTTGTAAATAGACCATCACCGCCAAAAGCACGAACATTTTCCAACTCACTATATATCTGTTTATCAAAACGAGAAACATCACAAACATCAGCTACCAATTCATGACCAGATATTACTAAGCTAGTATAACCTGGAATTTCTAATCGATATATCGGCCCATACTCTTCTGCAAGCTTACAAAGTGATAATGTTGGCTGCTCTTTATCGATTAAAGGCAAATGGCCAAGTGGACCAAATGTTTTTGGTTTTGGAACATCCTCTACACTAATCATCATGAATCCCTTCTTTCAGTAAATTTAAAATGATAGTTAAATCTATCATTTGATAAAATAATATACCATGCATTATGTAGATTCAACTTTATAGAAATTGTAAAAGGAAAAAATGGCAGTATTTGTGAACAAAGAGTGAAATAGCAAAAGCCCAACCTCTCACTCTAATCAGTTGAGACATTGGGCTTTTGAACCTTAAATTTAATTAAATATGATATTCAATTTCATCAACGAAATCCCATTCATATGGTGTTTCCTGATAAACATAGTAATTCAACCAGTTTGAGAATAACAAATGGGTGTGGGCACGCCATGTATTAATGGGCTCATTTGCTGGGTCGTCATTCGGGAAATAGTTCACCGGGACAGCAATGTCTAACCCTTTCGCAACATCTCGTCCGTATTCATCTGCTAAGGTTGTCGCGTCATATTCAAGATGACCTGTAATCATAATGTTTTTATTATCCTTGGACTGCACAATAAATACACCAGCTTCCTCTGAATAGGACAGTAAACGTAAATCAGGGTGATTGCGTACTTCATCGATTGAAACAGATGTATAACGAGAATGTGGTGCTGTAAATAAATCACTAAAGCCACGCACTAAGTCCACTGTTAAATCTGTAATAACATGCGAGTAAACCCCTGAGCATTTTGCTGGAAGTTCAACCTTCCCGATCCCATAATGATGATATAAAGCAGCCTGTGCCCCCCAACATATATGTAGAATCGATGTAACGTTTTTCTTAGACCAATCCATAATTTGTGAGATTTCCTGCCAGTAATTCACCTCTTCAAAAGCCATTTTCTCTACAGGCGCTCCCGTAATAATCATGCCGTCAAAGCGGCGATGACGAATTTGTTGGAAAGTTGTGTAAAAAAGCTGTAAATGTGATTTACTAACATTTTTTGATTCATGTGTTGCTGTATTTAAAAATGTAATATTGACCTGCAGTGGAGTATTCCCGAGTAAGCGCAGTAACTGCAGCTCTGTCTTCTCTTTCTCAGGCATTAAGTTTAAAATTAATATATTTAATGGACGAATTTGTTGTGTTTTCGCACGATCCTCTTCCATCACGAAGATTTTTTCCTCTCGTAAATGTTCTCCAGCTGGTAAGTTCTTTGGAATATTAATTGGCATCTTGCATTCCCCTCTCTTTTATTTATAAATGTGTTAATCGTAATGATTACAATGACACTTTTATGAAATTAAAAAATCCCCCTCATTCCATGCGAGATAGAATGAGAAGGACTTTACCACGTTCACTCTTATCTCTCAAAGGAAAAACCCTTTGCTGGAATTAGCACCTTTCTAACATTTGTTAGAGGTTGCTGAAGCGTCATCGGGCCAAATCCCTCAGCTTCTCTTGATAAGATTATTTAATTAAAATGAATTGTAACATGAACAATTAAGAATATCAATAAAACATAGAATATTTCGTCATTACAATGCATGTTCAGCTCAATTTTGATGAACACTAATTATCATAGCAACATATGAAATTTTATGGTAAACATGCTGTAATTATGTTAACATATACCTTTAGTAACAGAGAGGAACGTGAACTAGCTTGATTAAAATTGAATTTCCGAAACCAGATATAGTCATTCGCCAGCGTGAGCAGGATATAAAACCTGGAGATGTACCCATTACACCATACCACGGGTTTATTGACTTCCATAAAATCACACGAGACAAAGGTGGCATTTTCTTATTTTACAATGAGAAAAATGAGCTTTTATTTGTCGGTAAAGCACGTAAAATTCGTCAACGTATAAAAAAGCATTTTGAAGACAATGTATCGCCTATGAAAAATCATCGTCAAGAAATTTTCAAAATTGAGGTATATGAAATCGAAGATCCGATGGAACGTGAAATTTACGAAACATATGCCATTAATGTTTTCCGTTCTAAATATAATGTTGATAAAGTATTTTATTAAAAAAGAATCTGCTTGCCTCTTAAGTATTAGGCAAGCAGATTCTTTATTTTTTACTCTACAAAAAATGCCTTTCGTTCTTTCGTAATCCATTCCTCAAGCTCATGATCATCTCGTCTTAGTAGACGATTAATAAGGACGTCATGCCAAATATAATCTTCTAATAAATAGATGTGAACCGGATCATTTGTAATAAAAGCGGTTTCAAGATTTGAAGGAGAATGTCCATAAATCATCTCTTGCCCATCGATAGACAAGATAAACCAATGGGGAGTGGAAGATTTTTTTGTATAATAGGTCATTCGATGCCTATCAATGGATGACACAGGCTCATCCACGTATAGCGTAATACCATGTACAGCGACCTGTTCAGCCACCTCATAAATATCCTCTCGTAATGCTTCATACATCTCTTCCCACATAGAAAGAAGTACTTTTTTCTCAGCTTTTTTTAATAATGACTGACAATAATTAATAATGGTCTGCCTGCCTTTTAGCATTAACACTTTAGGCTCCGCTTCCTGCTCCTTAGATTCTAATTTCTCTAATTGATCACTAATAGACGTAAAATTCGATTGCCAACGCTGCTGTATTTGCTGCAGAAACATCTCAACAGGAATGGAACAATAAGTTGTTTGATCAACAGCTTCCTCTTTTAGCACTAATCCTTTTTCAACGAGTACATCCAGAATGTCATAAATTCTTGCTCGAGGAATACCAGAATTTTTGCTGACCTGATAAGCACTAATATGGCTCTTTTGTACAAGTGCTGTATAGGCCTTTGCTTCATATTCTGTAAATCCTAGCTCTTTTAATTGGGCGATTAATTCATCCATCCAATCCCTCCATTTCCTTTATTATAGAATAATTTAACGAATAGAAGCCAATGAAAAAAATATCTTTACAGAGAAACGAAAATTAGTTACTATTTCAGTAGTAACTATGTAATGAGGTGTCAACATGTTTTTTGAAGTAGATGTAAATGTAGTAATTTTATTGATCGCGTTTGGGTTTCTCGCTGCTTTTGTAGACTCAGTGGTTGGCGGTGGAGGCTTAATCTCATTACCTGCTCTGTTGTTTGCGGGTTTAAATCCTGCAGCAGCGGTTGCAACCAATAAGCTAGCAGGTACCATGGGTTCATTAACCTCTACAATTTCCTTTTATCGTTCAGGACAGCTAGACATTCGTTCTGTTTTAAAATACTTTCCACTAGCCTTTGTGGGGTCATTGTTTGGCGCATGGACTGTGCATTTAATCAATCCCTCTCTACTCAAGCCAATCATGCTCATAATGCTTGCAGGAGTAGCCGTTTATACAATTTTTAAAAAGGATTGGGGCTCTGTATCCGCTGTCAAAACATTATCGCCTTTGCACTTGGTTTTATTTATGTTTTTGCTATTTAGTATTGGCTTCTATGATGGATTTCTCGGCCCAGGTACAGGATCATTCTTAATCTTTAGTTTTTTACTTGTTGGCTTTGACTTTTTAAAGGCAGCAGGTAATGCAAAGTTTTTAAATTTAGCAAGTAACTGTGCGGGTCTTTTAATGTTCATCTACTTAGGACATGTTCATTTTGCCTATGGATTCATAATGGGTATCGCTCAAATTGCTGGTGCAATGGTGGGTTCACGTGTAGCCATTAAAAAAGGTAGCGGTTTTGTACGGGTTTTATTCATCATTGTGACCATAACATTATTAACAAAAAATGCATATGATTACTTTGCTCATTAATAAACATGAAAAATGCCATGAATGTATAATGATAATAAAGTTATGAATTTTGATTAATAAAAGCTAAGAGCCTTACTACATTCTACGTAGCAAGGCTCTTTAAAGTTGTTTAATTTAAGTGTAACTCTTCACAATTACTTGATATTATATAGGTGAATAGAAAGATAAATGAAAATTTAGTCTAGCAGTTGCAAAAGTAGGTTTTTATATTATTCCCTTATAATTTTTCAAAATGGAGGATTTATGAAAAAGATTATTGTTTTTGTATTAACGATATTTATATTATTCTCAGGATTCGTAACACAAAGTTATGCGTTGTCAGATTCGAAATCTGCGGCAATACAAGCGTTGCTAGATGATGCCAGTCGTATATCAGGTGTGCCGGGAATGTCAATCTCAATACTTGCTGATGATGAAGTGCTCTACTTTTCTTCAGGGTATGCAGACCGTGAAAAGGAGTTGTCTGCAAGTGAAAATACACTCTATGAGTTAGCCTCGGTTAGTAAAGCTTTTACCGGTATGGGTATTATGCTGTTGGAAAAGCAAGGGCTGCTCTCAATGACTGACCCTGTCCAAAAATATTTACCTTGGTTTACGTTAAAGTATCAAGGGAAACCTGTTGATATGCAAAGCCTTACACTAAATAACTTTCTTCACCATACCAGTGGTCTAACAAATATTAGGCATACTCAAAATATTCCACAAGGCAATACACCGGATATGTTGCAAAAGACTGTGGAAATGCTCGTGGATGCTGAATTGGCGTTTCCTCCCGGTGAACAGTATACCTATGGAACCGTTAATTATGACATATTGGGTTTGGTTATTGAGATGGTGTCGCAACAAAGCTATGAAGACTTTATGAGGGAACAGGTATTTCAGCCGTTAGGTCTTCATCAGACGTATGTTTATAAAGAAGATGCTCAAGCCACTGGACAGTTGGCGCAGGGCTACCGTTCTACCTTTTTTATGACAACTCCATTTAATGCTCCGGATTATGCTGGGAATAAACCCGCAGCCTACATCATTTCTAATACAAAAGATATGGCGCGTTGGATGGGCATACAGATGGGTATCGTGCAGGACATACCCGAAATATTTCACACGGTTATCGAAAAATCACATAGGGGTGATATGTCTGTTTCGGCTGTCAACGATATGTATTATGCGGCAGGCTGGTCGGTAAACGCCGACCAAACGATTATAGAGCACCCAGGGGGCAATCCCAATTTCGGAACTGAAATGGTCATACTGCTAAATGAACGAACAGCCATCTGCTTGCTGACCAATGGCGCAAATATCAATAGAAGCATGGTACTAAAAGTTAAAGATATATTAGATGGCAATCTAACTCAGTCATATGAAATAAGCGGCACACAGCTTTTGGATATCGTTTTGTCGTCTATCACAATTATTCTTTGCCTATTGGCCGGTTTGCTATTTCTCTTAGGATTACGCAGAATGAAAACGAATGAGCGGCAGCCAATGACAAAAAAGAGAATAATCGTAACAGTTATTTTCCTGATCGCTACGATTGCCCTGGGTATACTGTGCTGTGCTTTCGATTGGTCAACGATACTTATTTGGCGAACATATAGTGTTCTTACAGCTTTGATTTCGTCAGCATTATTAACAGCAAGCATTACATGGTTTGTATACACTCACCGGTAAAATACCTCGCTCCCAAGATAAGCATAATGTTAAGTAATTAAATTTCAATTTATCGGTACGCTTAATTTGACAAACATAAGACACTTCGGAGTCTTTTTTAATATCATCGACAATTTTCCACACAGTGAATTTTCGTCCACGGTATTTTTCTAAATCAATTTTGCCTCGGCCTAATTGCGTCCGGATTCGGCTTTGTGCTTAGGCCTGCGTGATACAGGTCAGTTTGCCATTATCGCATGGATGCGATGATACATCCTTTATGAACTCCTTTTCGATTCCGTGCCATCCCCAGGGGCTTTAAGCCAACAAATGTTTTTTGTGCGAAAGCGTAGTGCAACGCAGCGGCAGCAACATGATGTTTTTTGTGCGAAAGCGTAGTGCTAACGTAGCGGCAGCAACATGATGTTGGTCACTCAGTTGTCTGTTGTTGTTGTTGCTGTCGCTTCGCTTTCGCACAGATAAAACCGTGTTGCTGTCGCTTCGCTTTCGCACAGTAAAGAATTGAATTGCTAATGAAGATAAAAAGGACTCCAATCTCGTTGATTGAAGCCCTTCATTATTTATTTCTTTAATTTTACGGCTGTTCCATACGCTAATACCTCTGAGGTACCTTCCATTACAGAGGATGTCGAAAATCTTACCCCTACAACGGCATCTGCGCCTAGTTCTTTGGCTTCTTCCTCCATTGCACCAGTTGCTATTTCTCGAGAACGGACGAGCATTTCTGCATACTCCTTCATTTCTCCACCAACAATATGACGAAGTCCTGCCACCATATCACGACCAATATTTCTTGATTGCACAGAATTACCTTTTACTAAGCCAATTGTTTCTACTATTTCCTTCCCTGCTACAGCATCTGTTGTTGAGAGTAGCATACAAATTACCTCCTATTTGTTAAATTTTTGAATGGCTTTGACAGCTTCTTCAATGGAAGTTGTAATGATTCCATTGCGTTTTATCAAGCCTACTACAAATAAATTACGATATACAAACTGGTTTTCAATGCCATCCCTTACAAGTGCCTCTATTTTTTGCATGTTATCTCTTCCCTGTTGGCGAACATCTGTAAAGACACCGATAATTGGTCGATCCAGCATTGCAAATGCACCAATTTCAGCCGCCACACCAGAATCAATCTCCACACCATCTAAAACAGCTACAAGCACATCACTTTTTTGTAGCATCTCTAAATCTGCTTGTGCAATGGCTAAACTATCTGCATAGGCTGTTTTATCATTAATGGCATCATTCTCCTGTGGTACATACAATTCAATACTTGATATTGCGTCTCTTATAGCCACAGCTAGTTGCTCATTTACTAAACGATCTCCTAATGAAAATAATCCATTTGCTAAGTATGCCTTCATGTTAAAACTCCTATTCCAATAATTTTTCAAATACTATTTTATGTCGACCTTTGTCATCAACAAATGTTGAAACAATATCAAATCCGTGTTTAAGATTTGTGATAAGCATTGCCTTTCTCTCATTTCTACCATATGTACGAACTTTTTTAAAGCCCATTGCCAATATACATGTATGCTGCTGACGCATAAGCAAACTAGCAATTCCCTGACCACGCTTTGCTGCATGAACACCGCCTAGCCAGCTATAAAAAACACCATCTGGATGGATATAGCCCAGTTTAAAGCCAATAATACGTTTAGCCTCAATCGCCAATAGACAAAGTAGGCCCTCTTTTCTCTCTAACTTTTCTACTAGCAAATTAGCACCATCAAAGACATGCGCATGTATTTCCTGTAATTGGTTGATCCACTCATAAGGTACACCTTCAATCGTCATAATTTGCATTTTTCATCTCACCTCTATCGTTAAATTATAACAAAATTAACATGCGATAGTGTTTCCTACGTCAGGTGCCAGAGAATCAATCCTTGGATTTTATCTGCTTCTAAAGCAATTAGCCTTCCTATACTAATAGGACTATTTTAGCCATTTTTCAATTCTGCTATTTTCGTAACAATGGGATTTCAGTATACTTGACATCATCACTCAAAGTAGGAGGAAATCCAATTGTCAGCATTTACAAGTTGGTTAACGAATTCATTGCGCCCTTATTTTGGACTACATATCATTGAAGATCATTGGGACACGCTTCAAATTCGAGAGGATTATTTTATTTGCCTTGAAGGTGATCTCATAAAAAAAAGAATATTCATCAATGAGTATAACTTTCAAGAAGCAGATGTAAATATTTTAACACGTAATCGTGAGGTTATAGTCCCTCAAACGGCTCGAGGAAAAGAAAAGAAATTAAATTACACAAATATTTCCGCAGTAAAAGCAACAGGTGTTGTCTTCTCTGCTAATCTAGGCAATCAAAACCATATATGTTGTAATATCATGGTTCGAAATGCCAAAACCTATTACCAGCTTCCACTAACTGGCTTTGAACACCTAACAACTAAGGCTGACGTCAAAGAATGGCTAGACCGTTTTCCTTTGCAGCTACCAACGGATTATTCAGACAAGCTTAAAAAATTAACAGGTATGAAAAGTTTACGTTATAAAGCTGTTCCAGGAGATATTTTTCGTGTAGAGATAGATTTGTTCGTAGATGGCTATGTCCTTGTGGTGGGGGATTTGCGTCAAATGCAAAAGGATAATCTATTTGCCCAGGATAGTATTTGGCATGATGTCATGACAATGCCATTATTTATCCGACCTTATTTGCTTACAACAACAGAGCGTTCCACTCATCTTGATGAAATCATATCCGCTCCTTTAGACGCACAAACACGAATTGTGATGGATGATCATTTTATGCGAGGATGCTATGAAAAGGTTGGACACAAAGAATTAACTGAATCTGATATTGTATTCCCCATTGGGTATGGTTTGACTCTTGATCATGGCAAGGAGCCTCTATACCGCCTTTCATGGGGCACTGGAACCATTAGTAAGCCAGAGTCCATAACCTCGCTTAAAACTGGTAGTCGTTTTACTAATCACGGTGTTTGTGTAGGAGTTTCTAATGATTGGCTGAAGTCAGAAGAGGATGATGAATTTGGATCACTGGATCACCCACAATATCAAAAAGAACGTCAGCAAGTATTAGCTGAATTTGGCTTTCCAGCAAACATCACCTATGATGAATTTAATCGTCAAACTGGTGGACTTACTCGCAATGAGTATATCAATTATGTTAATTCTCACAAAAAATAGAAACTAACAACATGGAAGGAGTATATCCAGGATACTCCTTTTCATTTTGTCAGTAGTTGATTTCATCCAATAAATACTTATAATATAAAGATACCATTAACCCATTACATCATTGAGGTGCATGTTTTTATGTATTTTGGAATTATTCCGCTTATCCTTTTCATCATTTTTCTCATTTCTTATTTGAAAGACCCAAGAAAAATCATCAACGGTCTGCTATTTAATATTTTTATCTGTTCTTTTCTGTTATTCTGCGTTTTTGCATCCTTAGCATCTGATCAATATTTATTAAGGATGATTGTCATCATTCCACTTATCGCCCTAATTGTCCTTATTCCCTTTGCAATTATTGCTTTAATGTTTGGTTTATTTTTAAATGCAAGAGTGTTAATGAAACGAGAGGGAAGACGTTTGGCTAATTCTTTAACATTACTTGTGGCGCTGGGCATTTTATTATTTATATTATTACCAATTATCTATCCAGCAAGCTTATTTTCAAGCCACCTCCAACCGATTTTTGGAGGGATCTCTCTTATAACATTTTATTTTTTTATTCACTTGTCTAATTTTTTATCAGCCTATTTTCTATACCAATTCAATCGACCAAGGTTAAATCAAGATTATATTATTGTACTAGGTAGTGGCTTAATTAATGACAAGGTTCCACCACTTTTAGCTAGCAGAATTCAGAAGGCAATTGATTTCTATCATAAGCAGGCCGCAGTTACTTCACCACCAACAATTATCTTTTCTGGTGGACAAGGTCCTGATGAGGGCCTCCCAGAAGCCGAGGCAATGCAAAAATTCGCAATTGAAAAAGGTATTCCCATCGAGCATACATTGCAAGAGAACCAATCTGTTAATACATATCAAAATATGTTATTTTCAAAACAGATTATGGATGATAGTAAACAAGGTGAGGCCTATAATAGTATCTTCGCGACAAATAATTTCCATTTATTTCGTGCAGGTATCTATGCAAGACTTGCTGGCTTAAACAGTCAGGGCATTGGTGCGAAAACGGCCTTTTATTATTGGCCAAACGCGATGATTCGCGAATATGTTGCCATTGTTGTGATGGGGCGAAAAAGACATATGAAAATCGTCGGTCCTATTCTCGGCATCTCCATCTTATTTTCCTTACTTAGCTTTTTTATATGATTTCTGTTATATGGATTCGTGGTCCTTTGGCACGAATCCATTATTTTTTAATTTTTACCAGTACATACTCTCTCATTTGCTGCTCCTATATCTTTATGAGGATAGCGTTCTTCTTGTAGTGCCTTGTAAAACTCCTCGTAACGAACATAATCTTACAATTATCACATAGAAAAAAATGATATTTCTCTAATCAATCTTGAAATCATATAAATCTTTTAATTTTATCTCCTTAATATTATTTTTATATTGAATATTTATCTTATCCTCATCAGTTAATTCTCTTTTTAGGTAACGCACGCACTTTCTTATAAAAGATGTGCATTAATTTTTTATTTAATCTATTTTTTTAATGCAAATGGCTAATTTCTTGTTCAATTCTAAGAATAAGATTGTTTAGGTTTGATTGCCACGCATGCCAACTTTTAGACTCTCGCCATAATTCTACAATCTCTCTACTACCATGCTTATCTGGCACCTCATCTCTAATATCAGTCAAATATCTTATGATAAATATCAAAGCATCCTCATCAGCTGTCAAAGTTAAAGATTGCACGTTTCCACATTTACTTTCATCACTCAGAAAATACCCTGTATCGAGGTAGGTGATATAGATTTCTGCTAATGCCATGACACTAACATCATAAAAAAAATCTATGTCGTTAAAGGTTTCTCCAAAAAAGCCATCATTTTTCATCGCCTTGATAATGTCAGTTAACAATAAATGATTTGAATTTATTTGATTTTCAATATAGTCCTGTAAAAAACCAGCTACATCTAATCCCTCATCACTTTCCAAAGCTTTGTAGCCCCATGCTCCCACTTTATTGCTCCTCCCTTATTTATGATGTTTAATGAAACCGTAGACACGGCTTCAGTCCATCAGAATATTGCTCCTTTTTTACAAGTAGGAGCTAAAACAAAACTTCATCTTTTCTAGCGAATGGCTGTCCCTCCCTCTCCAAAGCGAACACCGCCTATTCCAGTGTGAACTAGCTATTCAAATGCTCTACATGCTGCTACAAATCACACAAACTTTTTTCCAAACCTAGAGAAAAATCTCTCGCTAAAAACGATAGTTTTAGCAAGAGATCAATCTTATCCGATTGTTTTCACAACCTCTCCTTCTTGATTTTTAATATGCGTTTTCAAAATTTGAAAGCTGACACCAGCTAAAGACGTTAATTCAAATTGACTCTCTTGCGGCACTAGCTTTCTACTTAGCTCATCCACCGCTGCCCTGTTCAATGTAATCGTAATTTCCTGTTCGTCCTCATGATAGCCTACTTGATCAGCTGCTTTAAATATAATCGTTATATTTTGACCAACTAAGCTAAGATTTCTGTCTTTTAAAATTCGTCCACGTAGTAATTTACTTATGACATCTGCTTGCTTTGCCCCTAACTGAATGACATGAGATTGTTTGTTAAACCAACCCTTTTTCTCCACTTGCCATGCCAGTTGACTTACAAAAAGAAAGCCAGTATTGGAGCCCTCTTTTTCCATTCCCTGTTCAGCGGCCTCTGCAATTTGTGGATTTTGTAACAAAGAAGCTCGTGTTAAATCAGTGATATAGTTTGGTATTTGTTGGATGCCCGCCTCTAGCATACCAAGTGTATTCCACGTCTGCATCGCTTCTAACTCATCCTCTGTAATACCCACCATTTGGATAAACTCCATCTTACCATTTGGCGTATCAATTTCAGCAAGCTCTAGATCATGTGTGAAGGCCAGCGCGGTTAATTGCGTATCGGCATCAAGACAAATAGGACCATTTGCATCTAAATAATCTCCTGCTCTAAAAACATTGCCACTATTAAAAACATATCTGCCCATATTTTGTAGTAAATTTAGGGCCCAAGCAGGTGGCTCCTCCTCGTTCTCGTTACGCGCCAATCGAAATGTCAATTCAAATCCATAACCGCTGTACTCCTTATTTTCAAATTCTTTTTCATATAATTCCGAAAAACCATATGTAACAAAATGCCAATGTGGAATTGGTGTTTCACTTTTATAGGCACTAATCCCATCCAAAGGATCTTTTCCACCTAGTGAATATGGAATCATTGTTCCATAATGGCTTGGCTCCTGCTCACCGTACACCTGTAATAATGCTTGATCAATCGCATTCCAACCTACTGCTGTAACCTCTTCACTCATCTACCCATCCTCCTCGGTGTTGTTTCAATATAAGAACATACTAATCTAGTATTTTATAATACCAATATTATGATAGCTCTATAACAGGAATAGGACTCATTTTCAGCTTTCCAGTATCTAGGTTTATTTTCATTCTAGGTGAGGTAAATATTACTAAAAAAACCTCAGGCAAATCAACATTGCCTGAGTGGATAATTTAGTTAATGATTTATAGTAATCAATTACGATCCAGTTAATGGCATCCCAATTTTTTTAGCTCATTCCAAAAGCTCCTTTATAATCTAAACCATTTGCCGTGGTATTCCCACGGTTCAATGAGCAGTTGTATGCCCGCTGAATCATGAGAAATAGCTAGGCAATTATTTCTCTTTAGCCATACAACATAGCTGGCGTTCGCACATTATGTAAATAGTCTGCAAGCTTTCCAGCATAAACTTCTTCTAAATACGGTAATTGAGCGATACAATGTGGCGTCATTAAAGCAGGGTTTTGATATATCTTTAAACCTCCCACCTTTAATAGCATTGCTACAAACTGCGAGCAAAAATAAGCACGCTCTCTGCGAACCTCTTTTTGCATCATCACGCCAAAGAGGCCAATAAAATTATATTTATAGCGATCTCGATTCCAATACATATAACGGACGATCTTCATCATTTCTAAGTATTGATAATGCGAGACTCTGCAACGATAGACGACACAATCTGCTGTCTCAAATAGTCCTCTTTCTGCATTTTCCCGCAAAAAACCACCACTTAACGGATTATTTAGTTGCCTTCGCCCAAAGCTATACATTTCAAAAAGTTCTTCATCAAACGCTATGGATGCATGATTCATTTCTTTTCCAGTGTACATCCCGATAGCCTTCGATAATAATGTACCTGTTTTTGTTAGTACTATGTAAATGGTGTATGACATTTCCTCACCTACTTCAATATTCTTTACTACTACCAATACGTTTTAAATCTTCAAATGGTTTCGTTAATTTCCTTATATTATAAGTATAAAAAGGTAATCTTAAATTTTTCCTTAGTAGAATCTGAAGAATTTCTTAATTTTTAGCATGATTTACTCGTCAAGCGAATAGGCTAGCTATAACTACTAAATTTTTTAGATTTTATTTTTATTTATATGAATTTTGTTATGTGCTTATGTAGGATAGAATCGGTTTTTACAATATTTTTTGCCGAGTACAATAAAAAATCACTCATTATTTTTTAATGAGTGACTTTCTCTATCCGATTCCTTGATTCCACTGATACCAACATCTTCTTCGCTTTTCAAGATCTTATAAAAAAGCCCTCGTCCCTAAATGAGACAAGAGCTATAGAAAAATAGTCTAAGTTATATCAAAGAAGCCATCATCTTTCAGCATAAAAAGTTAAGCGATCGTATTTTCAATAACAATGCCTGAAGAAACAAGATTAACAGTATTTGCAATCGTATCACCCACTGGGCAATGTGCTTCAATAATTTTTTTAAATTCTTCCACCTTTTCTTCTGGTGCACTCGTTTCTATATGAAAAGTGTAGCGAATCGTTAAAAAGCCAGGTCTTACATCAGATTTTCCTAAAAATCCATCTATATCAAGATCTCCCTCTAATTCAACCCAAAAATTTCTTAGATCTATCTTCAATTTATTTGCGTAAATTCTTGCGACTATGGATTGACACGCACCTAATGCAGAAAGAACAAGTTCTACAGGATTTGCACCTTGGTCATCTCCACCTAATTCTTTTGGTTCATCTATTATAATTTTATGTCCCCTTACATTGGCCTCTACTAATACTTTATCTTTTAAATATGTACTTGCCTTAAATGTTGTGACCGCCATTTTACATCTCTCCTTTTTTAATTCTTATTAAATCAATAAGAATACATATATTTTATCCTACTCGCAACTCCCCCTTTAGTCAATACTTTTTTGAAAATTATTAATTTTCAATCCAAAAATCAAAAATGACGAAGCAACTTGATAGTCACTTCATCATGAACTACTTAAAAATGTATAGCAATCATTATTCTATTCTTTTTGTTTGGAATATTGCTCTTGATTTGAATTCTTACTTTGTTCTTTTGTAAGATTATTCTCCTCACGTACATCTAAATCATCAGGACTCAAATCCTCTGTAAATTCTTCTTGATTTAATGCTCTTTGTTTTTGCTTTTTGTCAGTCAAAATAATCACCTCCAATTTATACTTTTTCCCTTTTAGAGTGATTTATACTTGTTACACATGCAATATTTGGGGATTAACAAATAGATTTATGTAGTTTATAGCCTACAAAACATTATCGATATTAAAATGACCAGAATTTAATTAACTAGTGAATCCTGATCTAAAATTTCTGTATAAATAAACTTCCATCTGATTGTATTTCAGCAAAAAATACCTCTTCAATTTCTTTTATATTAGCCTTTTTTAATTCATTATTTAACCAATCTATACTTTTGCCAACCTCTAATAAATTTCTCAATAATAATTTTCCATCTGTTATGATTTCTATAGGTATAAAAGCTGGAGCTGTAGGATAAATTTTAAAATCTCTTTTTTGTACTCCTTGAAACTCTGGTTTTCTGAGAATGCTAAGTGTCCCATTAGGTTCTAAAATAGCATAATCTATTTCGGCGATAGAAAAAATTTGATATTGTCTAGTCATCATTGTTAAGTCATCAATATTAATGCCTGTTCTTTTTAAGGCCTTTCTGTCTATCTTTCCGTGTTTTATTACAATTGTAGGTTGACCATCTAGAATTACTCTAATTTTTCCTGACTTAAGACTGATATAACCAATAAGTATAGTGAGTAAACACCAAATTACAAGACTGAGTAAATCTTTCAAATAATCTTTTGTACTTAGAACAATCATGTTTGCAGCAATGGAGCCTATTGTTATCCCTGTAACATAATTAAAAAAAGTCAGCTGACTTAATTGTTTTTTACCTAAGAAACGAGTCAAGGCTAGAAGAACAAAAAAGGTTATCATGGTTTCAATAGCTATTTGTAAGTAGCCTACATCTTTCATTTTTTCACTCCTATCTATAATATAGGATGCTTAAAATATTTAATAAAATACGTAAAAAATCCAAGTACTCGCATCTAATTGTCATTTGCTAATTCTGTTCAAACTCGTTCATTTAATTTATAATTAACCAAAATATAAATAGATTGGAGTTGATTTACATGATGTTTTCTCCGTTATTTGAACAGGATGTACCAACAATTCTTCTTCCTTAACGGTAGAAGAGTTTTTCTCCGTTAAGGACATAGATTTCTATGAAAAACGGAGGAAAAAACATGAATAATAAAATAATAGGTGCCCTTTTTTTATCGTTTGCAGCAAGTATTTGGGGGGCAATGTATGTTGTCGTAAAAGTAGTTGTAGAGGTTATTCCACCTTTGGAACTTGTGTGGATTCGTTATGTGATTGCTGTCATTACACTTGCTACTATTGGTATCTGTATGAAGCAATCATGGGCTATTGCTAAAAGAGATTGGTTAATGATTTTCCTTGTTGGTTTGATTGGTAATACGATCTCGATTGTCACACAGGAAATGGGTACAATGCTTTCTACTGCTCAAATGGGTGCTATTATTACATCCACTACACCTGCTTTTATGGTCCTGTTTGCACGCTTTATTTTGAAAGAAAAAATAACCTTCCAAAAATGTCTTTCCATTGTACTAGCAACAATTGGCGTTGGCATTATTGTTGGAAATGGACAAATCGATGTTAGCCAGCAATTAGGTGGATATTACTTATTAGTTGCCGCGTTGACTTGGGCACTCATGTCCGTTTTAGTGAAGAAAATTCCACAGCAATATTCACAGATTGTTACTACTACTTATACATCTTTGGTGGCTGTGTGTTCACTAACGCCTGTTGTTGTTCCTAGATTAAAATATTTAGATATATCTAGTATTTTGCAGCCAACAATTTCAGGCGGATTAATTTATTTAGGTATTGTTTCTACTGCTGGTGGTTTTTTATTGTGGAACAAAGGGCTTCAATTAATGAATGCTTCTAGTGGAGGATTATTCTTTTTCTTCCAGCCAATTGTCGGAACCTTTTTAGGTTGGCTACTGTTAGATGAAATAATTGGATTTTCATTTTGGCTTGGTACAATGTTAATTTTTAGTGGTGTTTTTTTTGTGATTAAAGAGGAATAATAAATAAAATTTACAAAAAATACAATTCCATTCCACTCAAGAGAGAGTATAATTAAAGATAACGTTTAACTTAAGGGAGGATTTTTATGTTCCAAACAGTAGATCATTTTTTGCAATCTTGGGAGTTTGAAGCCGGTGCCACGCAAAAATTACTCAATAATCTAACGGATGAATCACTTCAGCAGGAAATTACTTCACAAAATTGGACATTAGGTCGAATTGCTTGGCATATTGTTACGGCTATTCGGGTTATAACTTCCAATACAAATTTAATATTTGAGGCGCCAGCTAAAGATTTTCCTGTTCCCTCCTCGGCTCAATTTATCGCGGACAGCTACCAACAGGCGAGCAATGCACTTGTGCAGGCATTAAAATCACAATGGTCTGACCAAACAATGGAAGAATGTATTGAATTCATCGGTCAACAAATGCCAAATGGATCACTATTGTTGTTCTTACTTCAACATCAAAGTCACCATAGAGGACAATTAACTGTTCTTATGCGACAGGCAGGATTAACTGTTCCAGGTATTTATGGTCCAGCAAAAGAGGAATGGGCAAAGTTTGGTATGGAAGCCCCACAAATGTAGTTCAAAAAACAAAACCAAAATGTTTGAATCTATTTTGATTGTCTTTATTCAAAATAGATTCTTTTTTTCTCCCTTTAGGAAATCAATTACCCGAAAAAGATTTGAATCGTAATTTTCCCTCCATCCGTACAATACTTTTCTAGGCTTATAACCCTCACATTTTTTGTCTAAACTAAAAACGTATCATAAAAGTATGAGTACCTCAAAAAATGGGATGAATACATGAAGAAAATTATTTTACTATCAAGTTTAGTTGCTACATTACTGCTTTCTGGCTGCTGGGATGTTTCCGAGCCTCAAAGAATGTACTATGTTCTCGGCATTGGTGTTGATTTTAAAGATGATCAATATGAAATTTATATGCAATTAATTAACTTCGCCAATGTTGCCAAGTCAGAGAATCCTGCTCCTAAAGGGATACAAGCGGAAATTGGTCGTGCTAAAGGGGAAACGATGGAAGAGGCCTTTTTTAACTTATATCGTTCCATTGACCAAAAAGTATTCTGGGGACATATGTCTTATATTCTTTTCTCTGAGGATGCTATGAAAAGCGAAAATGCCATCTCTATTATTGACAGCTTTTTGCGGCATAGGGAAACAAGATATCAAATATTGACCTACGTTACCAAAGAACCTATTGAGGAAGTTCTCCTAATTACACCAATATTCAACAAATCTCTTACGGCTTCCAAACTAAGTAATCCATTGTATACAAATGAATTAGAAACAATGATAGAGCCTGTTGATTTACGGACATTAGTGATCAATTTAAATGAACCTGGCCATGAAATAAGTATTCCTTTTGTTTCAATCAACAGAAATTGGAGCACTACAAATGGACAGACAATGGAAACTGCCTTTACTGGTGTTGGTGTACTTTCAAAAGATGGATTTAAAGGCTTTATTAACGGGAAGGCCGCGAGAGGGCTTCAATGGATACATGATCAAAAAAATCGAGGAGACGTTACCTTTCAATTAGACGAGGAAGGAGATTACCTAACAGTAGATTTAGAAAAAATAAGTCTTGATGTAAAGCCAATTGTTCAAAATAATCAAGTCACTTTTGAAGTGAATGTGAAATTTAATGCTACTGTAAATGGCTTTAAAACAAAAGTTTCTGGAAATGAAATTCGAAAAAAAATTAAACAGCAAGTAAAAAAGATATATTAACAACCTATCGAGAGGGCTTAAAACAGGATATAGACATTTTCCGTTTATCTGAAAAACTATATCGTAAAAACGTTAAAGCGTGGAAAAAATATGAGAGCAATGGGAAAATACCTTTAACAGAAGATTCTATTAGTAAGCTCACTATTTATGTCAATAAAGTAAATCCAGGTCGAAAAAAGTTTGATGAAACAATTAAAGAATAGCTTAAAGGGCCGGGTACTTATTTACATGTACCCGGCTTTATATTTATTTGATTCATTTTTGTAGTCTCTACTATTTTTATTTTATTCAATTTTCAGGCAATTCACTAGATACAAAAAGCTATTAAACATATTAATAGTAGTGTAAAGCAAATTAGCTTTGCACTTCCTGGTTTGTTGGCTTGGGTCACTCTGGTCAAGTGACCCTTTTATCGGTACACTTTCTCTACATTATCATGTCTAAGGTAACTTTTGCTCTACATAGAAATGGACAGTCAATGACTGTTTTCAATTGTCTTTGAAAATATATTTCTATTCAGCACTCAAAACCTCTAAAATATCCAAAAAGTGTACCTTATAAACGTCCCCAGCTTCATTTTGAATATGAATTAACTTGGTGTTTGCATCCATTTTCATCACCATACCTGTTAAAGGTTCTTGCTGTTGATGGACTATAAAAACTTTAATTTTACCTTCTTCCTTTGCCTCACTTAATGCATACGCTATTTCCTCAAGCTCAAATTCATCTCGCTCTAAATGTACTTTTTTTAATTGTAACATTGCCATAGTCCCGTTCATCTCTCCTTTGAATAAGAACATTCGTTTGTCATTATATTAGAACGAGCATTCCTATTTTGGCAAGAGTATTATTAGATAATTTTACTACCTTTTGTTAATTATCTTCATTCAGCAATTCTTTTCTGTGCGAAAGCGTAGCGACAGCAACATGGTTTTATCTGTGCGAAAGCGTAGCGACAGCAACAAAACAACAACAAATGTTTTTGTATTGAAAGCATAGCGGCAGATACAGAAGTCTCCTAGCTTTGTTATTGTTTGTTTTTCGAACTATATGTTATAATGCCTTTACTGACTAACCTAAATAGGTCACTTGAAGCTGTAGCGCTACCGTACGCTACAGCTTTTTTTGATGATTACGCATTTTTGTTCTTTATATTTCGAAACTTTTCCAATAGCACTATCGTATAACGATTGAAAAGATTATTACGAGGAGCGTTATTATATGGAACAAAAAATACAGGCATTAATCACTGCAACAAAAGAAAAATTCGGATTAACTAATTATTATTTACATACCTCGTCATTCCGTAGAAGCTTAGATATATTCGAAGATACAACCTATATACTTACTACAGAGTGGCTTCCTTCTCATGCTAAAAAGGTTGAGGAGGATGATTTAAATCCACCAGGAACTGCAATTATCGATATAAATGTGCATACCGGTCAGCTTAAAAGTATCTTGTTCGTTGATAACAAATCTTTTGCTGAAAAAAACATAATTGTCAGCACTTCCACAAAGGATATTATTCAATGGATTGAGGAGGAAACTGGGCTTACCTATAATGAGCAGTTCCAATTAGTGGAAGAAGGAAATGGAAGATTATTTTTTAAAGAATGTTTTATGGGTATTCCTGTGTCACCATCTGGCTCTATTGAGATTAAATATAATCAGGATGGTCAGCTGACCTTTTTTTCAGCTATAGGTCAATTTCCTCCCAAAAATAAATTTAAACAAGACGTTCCTGCACTATCCTTAGAAAAAGTTGCTGATTTGTCAAAAAAACAAATAAAGCTTATCGAGTTCCCTTTAGAGAAGCAGAAGCAAGTTCTTCCCTTCTATGGCTTAGAGGAAATTTACATAACAAATGATTTAACAAGGACAATCCCCTATGAATTTTTTGTAAATGATAAGATACAACTGGCAATCGATAAAATTATTTATTGGGATTCACCGACCAATCAATCATTCGAAAAAACTTCCCTTACATTTGCCAATAATATCACGATAGAACAAGTTATATCTAAGGAGTGTCATCCGAATTTACTACCAATTACAAATTCTGAAAAAGAACAGTGTATAAGCACCGTTTCCGATTTTTTACGTCAAGAATATCCGAATGATACAGGGAAGTGGATATTAAAAACACTTTATCGTCAGGATAACTATATTTATGCAACATTAAAATATAATGAGCATTCCCATTTTATTTTCAAACGAAAGCTACTTGTTATTATTGATGCGGAAAATTTACAAGCAATCAATAGTATGGATAATCAATTTATGTTAAACACATTTGAAGCTTATACTACCGTCAAAAAAAGGACAGTGACCGAAAATCAAGCTTTTGATAAATTGAAAAATCATCTTGAGCTTACACCTATTTATGTCTACGATAAACGATTAGCACAATATATTTTGTGCGGAAAATTAGATTGTGGATTTTCAGTCAATGCTACGAATGGCGAACTTGTAAAATTAGATGATTTATAAAAATCCTTAAATAGATGGGAAATGGTATGGGTTACTTTTGTCCAAGTGACCCCCTTCCCCTTATTGTTTTGAGTGATTTTTTTATTAAGGTACACTTCCTTTAGATCCCCCCTGTTGACGAACATTTGTTCCTGTATTAGAATACGAAAAAAGGAGGTCATTTTTATGCAAGCTATAAACACACTTGAATTAGTACATTTCTCAAAAGATTATGTAGATGTTTTACATGACTTTGATCTTCCAGATGAGCAATCTCAATTTACGGCCCTTCCAAAGGATATTTCTATAGAAATGGTTGGACAGTACCCAATTATTATTTTAAGTGACAATATACCAGTTGGATTTTTTGTTCTTCATTCAACAGAGAGAGTGAAAGAGTACTCTAGCAATCCAAACGCTATGTTACTTACAGCATTTTCCATTGACCATAAGCAACAAGGAAAGGGATACGCCAAAAAGGGCATGCTGGCACTGTCTAACTTTATTAAAAGGGAATTTAAGGAATGTGATGAAGTCGTTTTAGTGGTGAACCATAAAAATATTCCTGCTCAAAACTTGTATTTAAAAGTGGGCTTTGTTGATCATGGGGAAAGAAAAATGGGACCTATTGGTGAGCAAATAGTGATGAAATTACATATTTAGTCGTTTTCGAATTTATATGAATGGATTATGGAGTTCTTGGCATAGTGATTCGTCTGAATTCATTATCCAACACTAATTTTACAAAATCACTCATTATGTAAACTTAAATGAGTGATTTTGTAATCACTGCAGCGATCGTTCTTCCACTTACGTTTTAATGCTTGATTGGTATAGCGCAGTACGCAATTGGCACATCACTAAACTATTCATCGATGCAATGCCAGCCCACTACTCGTATTTGCTGATGGGCTAGCTAACGCTTTAATTGGAAATAATCCTTTCGTAAATTCTTTATCAAGGCATCCATTAAAGGCACAAAACAAGCCTCATTTTAAAGTACTCTGCCCTATGATTTTACTGCTAAATCCAGCATAGATATTGCTGCAGTAAACTTCGCCGTTAATCATTATAATTATCTTCTATACGTGCGGCATAAATTTGACGTAAAGGAATAGGCATTGTGTTTGTAATTGTTTCTAATAATAGCTCTTGATGCTCCTCATCAATGACTGGAATGCCCCACTTCACTGCAAATAGTTAGCTTTAGTTAACATAATATTTTTATTTTGTACCAAAACGCGCTCTATGTTTTGCTGTAATTCTTCCAGCTCCCATTCAGCAAATTTACGTGTGCAACTCATTGCTTCCATTCTTTCAGATGCTCTGGAAACATCATCGCCGTCCATTCATTGTTCTTCTATCCCGCATCATCTCGTTCATTCCTTTTGCTAAATGTCCACCTACTAAGCAATTTCGTATGATTGCCGTACCCGCTTTTGTCACAAAACTAGATTTTTTAGCCTCTAAATCTAATGCTAATTTAGGCATTAGCATATTGGATCCCATACCGATTGCGAAGGGGTTGCAAAATTGCTCGTAATCGCTTGTTAAATCGTTTTTGATGCTTGCTCAGAGGTGATTTTTTAATACTTAATGTCTTGATGATTTTTACCTTGGGAAGAATTGTACCTTAAACTAAGAAACAAGGTGATTATTATCTACTGTTCTTATCTTATTCTTAATACCTTCTATATTAATTGCTGTTCTGGAAGTTCTGGATAGAATGAAGAGGAAGAATTAAGGATGAACAAACTAGAGGGATATCTGAAGCAATGAAAAGAAATATCAATTTGTGAAAAGATTTTTCCTCAAAATTATATAAGCGTAATAAGATCTAAAATCAAAAACCTAGACTGCATCCATTTAGATGCAGTCTTATTTTTTTCTAATCAGTGTATCCCCAAGAGGAATTCCAACCACAACAACCAAAACCGTTAGAATTAATAGGGCTCTAAAAATAAAATACGCAACTTGATCGAACATCTCGTTCCTCCCCTTCTTTTCTTAATAATAACTCCCTTATATATCCAAATAACCCAACATTTACCGAAGAATGAAACTAAACGAATCATTTGTACTTTATTAGTTTACTCATTAAAAACGTATGTATGCAGTCGTTACTTTTAATAATTTTGTGTCCTTCAAAAATAGAGCGGGATTGTTTAATAAGTTCATCTTAAACTAATTGGGGTGCTTAGTTGAATTAGGCTCATTTAATTGATCAAATTTCTTTCTAAACATCTCATACTTAGTTGGAACGATTAACTCCATTTTGATCAATCTTTTTCAAAATGGAGTGTTTTTGTATTTGTTGATAAATATAGATTGAAGGAAAATTTTTTAATCAGTCTTTATTCTAAAGCTACACTTATATGATTAATCAACAACTTTTCCACCTGTGATTTAAGAGCCTGATTTGCATAACGAAGTACTACATCATTACCTGCAGTGGCAACTTGCACGTCACTAAAGTATTCATCTACTGGCTGCCAACCTACTACTCGTATACGTTTTTGTGCAAGTTCTCTTTTGAGGTTAAAATATTCTTGTCTTAGATTCTTTAGCAATGAATCCATCATTGGGAGAAATACAGTTTTCATTTTAAACTGTTCTAATTTATGATAGTCAACCTGCAATGATTTAATTGCTAGTTCTAACAAAAGATACTTATGAAGTAATTGTCTTTCGTCGGCTTTAATCATAGTAATCAGCGTCCAGTTGAGCTGATTGAATACTTTGGATTGGAATACTTTTTGTTTTAAGTAGTGTTTCAAGTATGAGTTCATTAGTATTCATCGATTTAATTATTCCAGTCCATTGTGTGATTTTGTAGTCCTTCCACACGTCTAATTTTATGTCCAATTGCTGATTAAAAGCTTGATCAATTGTTTTTTGTAGTTCTTCCAGTTCCCACTCAGTCAATTCTCTCGGCTGTTCTGTACGTTCTTGTTGTTTATATTCTCTAAGAAGCTCTAAATGCTCCGGTAACATCATCGATGCCCATTTAATATTACCTCTGTCTTGTATCATTCATAAATCACTCCTATGCCAAATGACCACCAACTAAGCGATCTCGATTAATAGCTGTACCAGCTTTTGTGAAAGAAACGGCTCTTAATATGGAGGTAGCTCCAAACCTGTTGCGTATTGCATCCATTGTAGGGCCAATTATTTGACGCTGTGGCTTACGATCATCGAATAAATCTAATTGGATACTATGCTCTCTTTCCAGGTTGGATATTCGGACAGATAACTGCCGAGCTGGTTCACCTGCAAAATGTTTATCCAGTAATTCAATACAAGTTTTATACATCACAAGTGTTTCGCTTGTTGGTACGGCAATCGTTTTAGATCGATGGAATCCTTTGGTCATAGCATTTCGACTATAAGAAAGACCCATACTAATTGTACGGCCAACATAACCTGCGTCCCGCGTTCGCTTCATTACGTCCTCACACATTTCAAGGAGCACTACCGAGATTTCTTTTCGTGTGTGATAATCCCTCATCAGCATTTGACCCTTCCCAAAACTTAAAGCTCCGTTTGTTATTAACGGCTCCCCTAATTTGGATAGATCTATTCCCCATGCATGGTGATAGAGTTGATTGCCCATTACACCAAAGCGCTTTTCTAATTCTTTTAGATCTGTATTAGCCAAACCACCGACTGTTTGTATCCCCATAGCATTTAGATTGGCTTCCATTCGTTTTCCTATGCCCCACATTTCGGATAGAGGTCGTACAGGCCATAATTTCTTTGGAATATCCTCATAAGTCCATTTGGCAAAGCCTGTTTTCTTTGCTTCAAGGTCTAAAGCTAGTTTGGCTATTAACATATTTGGTCCCATACCTACTGCACTAGGTATATTAAATTGGTCAAAAATTGCCCTTTGTATTTCCTTAGCCGTTTCTTCAGGTGAACCCCAAAGCTTTTCAGTGCCGGTTAAATCAACAAAACTTTCGTCTACACTATACACATGTATAGCATCAACTGGAACGTAATTAGAGATCAATTTTGTAATCGTCATCGACATTTGAATAAAGAAACTCATTTTAGGCTCAAACAATCTAATGTCAGGATGTTTAGGTATTTCATAACGACGACTACCAGTTTTGATACTAAATTTTTCTTTCATTAAGGGGGATGCAGCAAGCACTACGCTACCTGGTTGGTCAAAATTGGCTACTACTGCAACTGGAGTCTTTAAAACATCTAGCCCATGTAACATCGCTACGATGCTGGCGTAAAAGCATTTCATATCGATACACATAATAGGTCTGTTGGGCATACTCTCATAATTCATACAACTTCACACCCCTTACCAACAAAAGGAATAACGGCTAGAACATTGCTGATCAAAAAAGTACGTTTTGCATGTCTTGTAAAACAAAATGCTTGAAATGAATCACCAACAATTTTAATGACTTTTACACGCCTTTTTGTTATGGAACCATCTTTTGCCACATACATCATGCTCACTAATTGTTTGCGCTGCATAGCTTTAATCAGTTGTTCTCTCATCGTAACTCCCTCCCATTACCTCTCGTAATTTAAATATTTTACCACTATATGCCAATAAGATTAGATTGGGATATATACTATTTGTTGACGCTACATTACCTTTATTAATTGTTCTTTCACCTTTACTTTCCTCCTCAAAAACAACAGAGCTGTTCTCCAATACAGAACGAACGTTTGTGTTTTTTATTATACGCACGTATGTTCTTAATTAGAAGTGGTAATTTTAGCTAATTTAATCTTTTAACGTGGAAACTAAACATAGGCTTTTGTTTAAGCCTAAAATAACTTTGTACATATGCTTATGATGAGTATTTCATTTTGATTTAGAAGGGATGTCATTATTAGCTCAACAATTGATTATACGTCACCGTCCACACAGTTCACTTTTGATGTCAATAAAAGTACGCTATTTAAAAAAGATAATCGAAATTATATAAATGTTCTTGGAGTAGAACAATTAAATACATTGGAAAATGTGTCCTTGCTTGATATTTTTCTAAGTAAAGACAATGTGATTGAACCACATTATCATCAAAATGCAGGAGAGCTTGTATATTGTATTGCTGGTGCAGCTATCGTATCTCTACTGAATCCTTTTACCAAGAAGCTTCAAAACTATCCTATAGAACCAGGTCAAGTGGCAAATGTACCACAGGGCTGGTGGCATTATGAGGTAGCTACTGAGGATGACACGCATTTACTAGCTATTTTTGATGCCCCAACCCCTGAGGTTATTTTAGGCTCAGATATATTAAGATTTACACCTTCTAATATTATGGCTCACACTTATTGCTTAGATGAAAATCGGTGGAAAAAAGCTATAGCACCGGTTGTACCATCAACATATATTGGACCAGCCAAAGATTGTAATCGTGTAAAATCAGCTTCTGATAAACCAAAAGATTCTCATCAGCATAAACACAAGTATCAATATCCACAGTATACAAATCCGTATTCATGCCCGCACCGTAGCCCATATATGTATCCATATGGCTCCTATTACTAAGCTATAAAGTAGGGGCACTCAAGGATACCAACTTTACACATTCTATCGCATAAAAATAAATAAAAAGGAAATCCTATTATATAAAAGCCGCTTTGTTTTTACTAAATGAGGTGTAGAGAATGGAATTATTTCCACTGATCCATACAAATTTTTGGGATGCTGTGATAGCAGTTCCAGCCGTTTTACTTATAACACAGCTAATTAAGGTATTTATGCATGTTCAGCCTAAATATGTTCCAGCAATTGCCCTTGCTATCGGCTTGATTATTTCTATCTTTATAAGCCATCGACATAGTCTTCTTGCAGGCGTATTTATGGGCTTTTTTTATGGGTATGCAGCAATTGGAAACTTTGCCGCATTGAAAACAACTATTAATAGCTATAAAAACAAAAAGAAAAATAACCTATAAATGTAAATAAGTGATTAAAATTATAATTTAAAACACATCCTAATTTTAAACAAATGCGATGAGGATTAGGAAGTGTAATTATGGAATTAGTAAATAATAATTTAGAGTCATTACGTTTTAAGGAAATTTTTCAGATTTGGACACAGCTTGGCGTTAATAATAGCTATATAGCGTCTAATCATGCATTTTTTAAACATGTTGTCGATAAAAATCTGAAGGTGATTATCGTAGAATTTATTCAATGTTTAAAAGAGGAAAATAAGCAATTACAAGCTTTATTAAAGGACAACGGTGTGCTCGCTCCTTCTGCATCTATTGAATATAAAAAATTAAAAATGGGAGATATACGAGGGAAAACGGCCATCAATGATACTGAAATCAGTGCCATTCTATCGATGAATATTGCTTCCTCAGTTATTTCAGTTAGCCAATCCTTTGAAAAAGCTGTAAAAAAGAAGGACGTGTCAAAATATAGGGAGCTTCATATGAGATATGCTATATTAGGTGCTAAGCTCATACAGTTAAGTAAGAACAAAGGTTGGTTACTAGCTCCAGCGGCAAATAGATAAAACAAGCTCTCGTTTCAAAAAAACGAGAGCTTGTCATGTTGTTAAAAACTATTATGTCCACAAGTCAAGGCATGACCAAATCGATCCCTGCTCTGACTGAGTGCTTTTCTGAGGGCGTCCGATGAACCGCTTGGAGCAACAGATGTTTTTGCACGAAAGCGAAGCGGTAGCAGCAAAGTGATTGGCCTCGAACAAAAATCACCCTCCTTTTGAATTCCTTGATCATTTTCTTTATCACCTATTATCTAGTTCTCACAAAAAATAGCTTGTACCACTGATTAACAAGGAATGGTAGAACAGACAGACTATAAATAAAACCTAATTGTGCCAAACTTAATGTAGCAACCTCAAAAACGCCTGTAAGCATTGGCATAAATAATACGGCGTGTAAGCTTAAAAAGCCAATTAAAAATGCCACCCAAGTATATTTATTAGAAAATACACCAATGGTAAAAATGGATTCTTTTGATCTAGAGTTAAAACCATGAACTAAGCGTGATAAACATAATGTGGTAAATGCCATCGTGCTCGCAGTTAAAGTATCGCCCGTTGATAATCCAATTTCAAAGGCAATAATGGTCGAGATGGCAATTAATATCCCTTCAAGCACCACCTGCGTGGTAAATACTTTATTTAATAACGGTTGATGGATATCCCGAGGCTTGTCCTTCATTGTTTTTTTGTTATTTGGCTCTAGACCAATTGCAATAGCGGGTAAGCTATCCGTCAACAAGTTAATAAACAAGAGATGCACAGGTGCAAAGGGCACTGGTAAGCCTAAAATAGTGGCATATAACACAACAAAAATGGCACCCGCATTTCCCGATAATAAGAACAAAATAGCGTTTTTAATATTCGTATAAATACTTCTGCCATTTGCAATAGCCTTGACAATCGTTGAAAAATTATCATCGGTTAAAATCATTGAGGAGGCATCTTTAGCTACTTCTGTGCCTGCAATGCCCATCGCCACACCAATATCGGCTTGCTTTAGGGCAGGACCATCATTAACGCCATCTCCAGTCATGGCAACGACCTTCCCTGAATCTTGCCATGCTTTTACAATGCGAATTTTTTGCTCTGGTGTAACACGTGCATAAACTGAAAAATCTTTCACCTTTTCCTGTAGTTGTTGATCTGTTAAATTTGCAATTTCATGCCCCTCAATCGCCTCTGAAGGATCTTTTAAAATGCCAATTTGCGTGGCGATAGCAGTCGCTGTTATTTTATGATCCCCAGTAATCATTACTGGTTTTATACCAGCCTTTATACAATTTTCAACAGCATCTTTAGATTCTTTTCTTGGTGGGTCCATCATAGCAACAAGCCCCACAAAGATTAAATCTCGTTCAGCTCTGACATTGATAGCTTGACTATCCCTTACCTCCTTATAGGCAATGGCTAGTACCCTTAGCCCATTCATAGAGAAATCACGATTCGCTGCTTCAATTTTTTGACGATGGTGCGGTTTCATATCAAGAATTCCTGCAGAGGTTTGAATTTTTATGACTTTAGGTAAAAGAACATCTACTGCTCCTTTGGTTATCATAATCGATTGCTGATCCATCCTATTTACAGTACTCATCAGCTTTCTATCTGAATCAAAAGGAATTTCCGCTATTCTTGGATAACGTTCCCTAATAATGGCTTCATCAAAGCCATATTGCTTCCCCAATTTCACAAGAGCAATTTCAGTAGGGTCACCTATTTCCTTTCGATTTCTTTCCACCGCATCATTACATAGTACTCCCTTGATAATTAAATCTTTCTCAACTGTATTCGTTGTGTGTAACCAATCATGTGGAATCACTTTTTGGTCCACATAGATCTCTTGAACCACCATTTTATTTTCAGTTAATGTGCCTGTTTTATCCGAACAAATAACGGATACACTTCCCAAGCTTTCAACGGCATAGAGCTTTCGTATAATAGCATTTTCCTTAGCCATTTTTTGCGTACCAAAAGCCAATACGATAGTAACAATTGAACTTAAAGCCTCTGGAATTGCTGCAACTGCAAGCGATACAGCAAACATAAACGATTCTACTAGTGCTCGTCCACGAAACAGGTCAATTATAAAGATGGCTAAACAAATTAATGTAATACCTAAAGCTAATTTTTCTCCAAATTGATCTAAACTTATTTGTAGAGGCGTCTTCTTTTCTTTCGCCGTATCTAATAGATTGGCAATTTTACCGATTTCAGTTTGCATGCCAATCGCTGTAACCATGACAATGCCACGCCCATTTGTCACAAAGCTTCCAGAGTACACCATATTTTTTTTATCAGCCACTGTGACATTGCTATTCCTGATTGGATCAATATGTTTGGCCACAGCAATGGATTCACCTGTTAAAGAGCTTTCATTGATATGCAAATTATGGCTTTCTAATAATCGTCCATCTGCATTGATATAATCACCAGCCTCCAAATACAGAAGATCACCAACAACTATATCTTCCGAAGAAATCTCTATTAGCTGATTATTGCGCATAACTTTGGCAATTGGAGAGGTTAATGCTTTTAAGTTATCCAAAGATTGTTCAGCCTTGACATGTTGTACAGTGCCCAGAATTGAATTTAAAATAACAACAATCATGATAACAATTGTACTTTCTACTTCCCCTAATAAAAAAGAAACGAATGCAGCAATGATTAAAATAATCACTAATAAATCTTTAAACTGACCAAGAAAAACGGCTATAGTACTTGTCTTTTTCCCTTCCTCCAATACATTATAGCCGTAAACTTCCTGTCTCTTTTGAACGTCATAATCACTCAATCCTTGATCTGTTACATTCAATGTTTTCATAACTTCAGCTGATGACTGTTGATGATACTCTGACATTCGATTCCCCCTCCATTTGAAATGATTAGACGAGCCGTACCTTCTTAAAGCTTATTATGCTAAATTCCCTCACACTGACTAGCTACTCAGGAGAAAAGTTTATTAGTGGCTCTATCCCTTTTAATAGGTAAAATCTTTGTTTTATGGCGTTTCTCCTTAAAACTAATAAGGTTTAGATTCTTATCAGTAGTTTTCTTTCAACGAATATCGAAAAATAGTATTACATTAGCCGGATCTCTATCTCCTTGAGCCCCTAAAATACTTTAACTACAACAATCTATTCCTTGTCCTATTCCAGTATGATAATAATCAATAGAGAAATTAATTATTTGTTTGATAGCTGAACGATACGCCATAACAATTTGAGCAGTAGTCAACGAATATTCGCCAAGAATATCGTATCCATACAAAAAAGGCATTTGGAATATGGCTACTCCAAATGCCTCAATCACATGCATTAATTCTCCTAAGGACATTATTTTAACTGCTTCTCTTTATTCGCCACTAGTAAATAATCAAGTGCACTCATTCTAGTGAGTTTATGGGTAAACTTTATGGCATCAGCTTGAGAATCAAACATAAAGTTTTCGAGTTCGTCTGTTGGTATATATTGATTGGCGATTATTCTTTTTAGTTTGCGGACAGATAAAGTATGTGAATCCTCTTCATACAAAACAATAGCACCCACATTTCGATAAAACGTCTGATCAATGGTTGCAACTACTTTGACATTTTTAAATTCTGTTAAATCTATCTGCATATATTTACCAACCTCCCTTACACTTACATTCTATCTCTAGCTATGATTGTCCTTCTTTTCAAATGACTTTTTTGGTCATTTTCCCCAAAACAAGCTATTTAAAAATTTCTATGAATGATGCTGAGCAGATGTTATGTCTAGCTCATGCTCTTGAGAAACTGGTGCTCTTTTTAAAGAGAAAATAGCGCAGCCTAATGCACATAAAACTAAAATTGCACCAAAGCTAGATAAATGCATAACAGACCCTGTTACAGCAAACATTGCTCCTCCAACAGCAGAACCTAAAGATATTCCAATCTGTAAGGCGGCTGTATTTAAGCTTTGTTGAATATCAGATGTTTTCGGATCAATTTGTATTAAATAGTTTTGTAGCGGAGGAGTAAGTGCCCAGCTAAGTGCCCCCCATAGAACCGTGACAATTAGAAACAGTGGTAAGGCAATAATTGTATAAGGAATACTAAATAATACAACCGCAAATGCTGAGACAACCATGATAATCGCTTTCCCAGTACCAATTTTATCACTCAACCAGCCACCAAGTGCATTCCCACTGACAGATGCGATTCCGAAGATTAGATAACAAATACTAATCCATGAGGCATTCATATGAAAAGCTTCTACTAAAAACGGTGTGAGGTATGCATAGAGCATATAATGACCTGCCAGCATAAAAAGTGTAGTTAGTTGAGCACTAAAGATTTTTAAATTAGCCAATGATTTAATTTGAGCCTTTAATGGGACTACTTCGACCACTGGCATTTTTTCAAGCAGCAACGCAATAAGAATCATGGATAGCATTGAAAGAAGAGCAATTCCTAAGAACACAGCTCGCCAGCCAAATGCCTCTGTCACAAAAATTCCCATTGGTACACCAATAACAAGTGCGGAACTAACACCAACAAAAACAAGCCCCAATGCTTTCGCACGATGTCTTGGTTCGACAATCTTTGTTGTAATCGTTAAGGATAAGACAATCACTAACGCTGTGCTCATCGCTGTGAAAATTCTAGCAACCATCACTGTCAGGAATGTTGTACTAAAAAATGTCATGATATTCCCAATAGTGAAGATTAATAAAGAAATAAGATATAAACGCTTCCTTTCCACTTTTGCTGTTAATGATAAAAGGACAGGCGCTGAAATTGCATAGACAAGCGCAAAAATGGTAATTAATTGACCTGCCGTTGCTAAGGACACATTTAAATCCTCTGCCATTTTTGGTAATATACCACCAACAATTAACTCCACTAATCCTACTGCAAAGGTAGTAGCAGCAAGAATGTAAACTCTCCAATTCATCGTAATCACCCTTCCATTAGATAACATTTTTGTAGGATTCTAGGTGAACAAAACAAAAAAATCCTGACTACAAAAATGAAGCACAATTTTTGTAGTCAGGATTTTATGGTTCCTGGTAGAGACCCTCAATCCATATTATTGAGGTTATACAGATCAAATATTTACCCTAGCTATATTAGCATATTGAATTTTACATGACAACAGTTTTTTAGAATCCCACTTTACATTCACTATACAAAAATGGTTATAAATAGAATTTTATCTATACATGTAGCTAGCAACTTACAATAAAAAATGGCATTTACAGAAGAAAGATTTTAGATTTAACTTATATTTTTTCAAATTTGACCATACATAATACTAGAAAGAATATTGCGAGGTGATTGTTTGCGTATAGTAGGTTTAGTATGCTATTTCTTAGTGTTATTTTATGGCGTTGAACTAGTAATAGAAGAGCTTGCAATCGATGAACCAGCAAACATTTCCTCTAAACTAGGAAAACAGCCAATTCCCCTCAAAGAAACTGTAGAAAATTCAACGGTTTGTGTCTATTATCCCACTTATAAAGAATGTACGGCTCTATCAAATAACTAAAAAGACAAAAAAATAAATTGCAAAAGGCAGAAATATTGATTGAAAACAATATTTCTGCCTTTTCAGTTTTCCATATTTATTATTTAGGATTCTTTATTTTTTTGAACCAATATGGAATTGATTAAACGGATAGAGTGTGACCTTAGCTTCACCATAAATGGCATCTTTAGAAATTAAACCATAATGACGGCTATCGTAACTTTTTAGGCGATTGTCACCAAGAACAAAATACATTCCCTCAGGCACCTTTTTTTCATTGACCAGTTGCTCTAAGGAGAAATTTTCTGTAATGCGTAATTGATTCGGATCATCCGTTTGACGATTTACATAATCCTCTTTATAGGCCTCACCATTAACATAGAGAACATCATCCTTCATTTCAACTGTGTCACCAGGCAAACCAATTACCCGTTTGATATATAACTCGTCCTCTGTTGGTGATTGAAAAACAATTTGATCAAAGCGTTCAATTTTACTCGTTTTACTAACAATAATGATATCCTTATCATGATAAGTGGGGTACATCGAAGCACCCTGCACTTTAATCGGTGCGAATAAAAATTGCTTACAGCCTAATACAACAATAGCTGTAATCACAATAATTTTAAGATAGGATAGTATTTCTTTTTTTAAATTTGTTTTTTCCTCTTGCATACTCATTCCCCGATACTGTTTTCTTATAGTATAACATTTTCTAAAGTGTATTGACGAATGATTCACATAAATTGTTTCATAGCCACAAAAAATAGACAAAGCCTTTTTTACTTTGCCTAGATTCATTCATAGTTGTTTTAATTATCAATGGTTACTTTGCGTAGCAGAGTGGTGTTGTTCATTGAATAAGTCTACTGCTAAAAAAATACCAACAGGTAATGCAACTGCTAATAAAATTGTGCCTATGATCATCACAATCACTCCCTTAACCATTTCTAAATAAAAGTATACACTAAATTTTCTGATATTTCAAATCATTTCGCCTTGCGTAATTGTAGCTGCCGCTTCGCTTTCGCACAGATAAAACCGTGTAGCTGCCGCTTTGCTTTCGCTACAGATAAATTGCCACAGGACTTGGCGTTCTTAGACTGAGTTCCGCTATTTCAGTAGGTGTTTGGACACCCACCGAAAAGGAACCAAAACCGCATTCATACCACTACCTGTAGAGATGGAGTCTTCTGCTGAACGAAGATAAAAAAGAAAAAAATCATTCAACTAGGCATGCACCCTACCTGAATGATTTTTTATGTTTACATAAAGATTTTTAAGCACAATAGTTGTAACTGCTGTATAGAAGATCTGATTGGATGTTTTTGAGCCTTACGTTTAGGTACATAGCTTTGCATGCAATTATTAAGAGCTGTATACCTAAGCACCTGGGTCCTCCCATTCATTCATCTTCCTCCCCTTCACGATCATAAATTTTTACAGCTACATTACTCAAAAAATAACCTATCAACCTCCTTCCTGTTTATTTTAAATGCCCTTTTAACTCTGCTTGAATTTTTTGAAGCTCCGCATCATTTGGGATATAATACCATATATGATTAATTTTTGTGCCATCTCCCTCTTCAAATGACAGCTGATCAATATTGCGATCCATTTTTTTATAAATACTTTGTAATTGAATTAAATCTTTCATGGTGAAATTCATACGGACATTATCACCGACAACTTCCAGCATATCTGTAGCCTTTAGTATAGATGATGTAGAAGAAGCCTTTTTCATAACTGCCTCAATAATTTGCCGTTGACGAATTTGTCGACCAAAATCACCACGAGGATCTTCATATCGAATGCGAGAAAAAATGAGTGCCTCATCACCTGTTAAAGTGACATCTCCCTTTGGAAAATGATAGGAATTATAGGTTAAATCCATGTCATTTTCGATGGTAACGCCACCAATCGTATCAATGATTTGAAGGAAGCCCTCCATATTAATAAACACATAATAATCAATTGGAATATCTAAAAAATGCTCTACCGTATCGACTGCCATGGGAACTCCCCCAAATGCATAGGCATGATTAATTTTGTCAACAGAATCATGACCTATAATCTCCGTCCGTGTATCTCGTGGTATACTAAGCATTTTCATTGTTTGTTTTTCAGGATTAACCGTTACAACAATCATTGTATCTGAACGTCCACTATCATCTTTACGCTCATCCACTCCAAGCAGTAATACAGAGAATGGTTCCTTTTTTGTTACTGTTTTTTGCTCTATCCCATCATTGCCTGTTGCTTCAATTAAGGGTGTATTTATTTTATTCATCGTTTTCTGAATGGCGTAATAAGCAGTACCTAAAAAAATTAAAAAAATTGCTGCTAGGCTGCCTAATATCCAAAGCCATATTTTCTTCTTGCTCTTTTTCTCTTTAGAGCGCTTCATATTTTTTTCCATACATAAGTCCTTTCTTGCTAAAAAAATTTACCCCTCTTTTTGACGTCTTAAGTTGGAAAAAAGTTAATATAGTCTATTTATATGCATATTGGACGAAAAAAAGACGTACACTAGTATTTGCTAATTATACGCCAATCTACCCCTTAATTGGTAGTTATCTACCCAATCTTTTAAAGAGTTAAATACCTACTGCCTGATTTAAAAAGCTATGTAAACCATATCACCATCTAAGAAATAGTACCTAGTTGAGAAATAATTTTCTGATTAATTGAAAATTCATTATTGTTGATATATACTATTTTTAAATTTAATAGAAACATTGTCTCTATAAAAGAAACAACATTGGGTGATTTTACTAACATTTAGGAGGTATTTTCAATGTATACAAAAAGAAGAGAAAAATTAGTCTCCCTTATGAAGAAAAGCTCTATCGACATGGCTGTATTGGTTCCAGGACCCAATATGTACTATTTTACAGGCCTACATTTAAAACAAAGTGAACGTATAGCTTTAGCAATTATCACGAAAGACGAAAAACTATATTTTTTAATGCCGCAAGTAGAGTTAAATAAAATGGATGCCCAAAACAGTAATGCTACTTTCTCTTATTCAGATGAAGAAGGACCTTTTCATGCACTTACGCAATTAAAGCAACAAATAGGCTTATTGGGTATTGTAGGGGTAGAGTTCGATTCCATGCACGTGAAAGAGCAAAGAACAATTGAAGGACTTACATATGAGCATTTATATGATATAGGCGAAGTGATTCGAGAACTTCGTATAAATAAAGATAGCAACGAAATTCAATTAATGAGACAAGCTGTGAACATTGTAGAGGAAAGTCTCAAAGCAACATTACCAATGATTAAAGCTGGGATTTCAGAAATGGAGGTGGCTGCGCAATTAGAGTATGAAATGAGACGTCGCGGATCTGAAGGAACACCATTTGGGACAATTGTTGCCTCTGGCTATAGAGGTGCACTTCCACATGGTAGAGCCTCTACGAAAACAATTGAAGCTGGTGAATTAATTGTTTTAGATTTTGGCTCGATTTATAAAGGCTATGTGGCAGATATAACAAGAACAGTGGCAGTAGGAGAAATTTCACCAACGTTAGAAAAAATCTATAGTATCGTTAAGCAAGCCAATGAAGCTGCCATAGAGACGATTAAACCCGGAAAAACCGCTCATGAAATTGATAATACTGCAAGAGCTATTATTCAAAATGCTGGCTATGGAAAGTTTTTTACACATCGACTAGGTCATGGAGTCGGACTAAGTGCTCATGAGGAACCTTATTTAATGCAGCATAATAATGTCGTTTTAAAAACTGGCATGGCTTTTACCATTGAACCGGGGATATACGTAAAGGATGTGGGCGGTGTCCGTATCGAGGATAACTTAATTGTCACAGAAGATGGCTATGAAAATTTAATGACGTTTACCAAAGAATTAATTAATTTATAAGGCTGGGATAGACATGACAATTGATATAAAAAAGATTCAAAAGGATATGCCACTGCTGGACAAATATATCTATCTTAATACAGCTGCAGCTTCTGCAATGCCGCAACCAGTAGTAGATGCCATGACAAGCTATATACAGAAACAAGCTAGCATTGGTCCCTATTTGCCCTCATTTCGTCAGGAAACTTATGAAAATATTGAAATCGTTCGTGAAAAATCAGCAGTATTTATTGGCGCAAAAAAAGAAGAAATTGCCTTTGTCCCAAACGGTTCGATGGCTATTAATTTTGTTTCAGGTGGTCTGCAATGGGAAAAAGGCGATGAAGTCATTGTTTTGGATACAGAGATGCTAAGTAACTATGTGCCTTGGCTTGCACTTAAGCAACAAGGAGTTCATTTCAAGGTTTTTAAAACAAACTTAAACTATATGGTGGATCTAGAAAAACTAAAAAAATTCATAACACCTAAAACAAAAATGATTGCATTTGCACATATGTCTAATGCTTCAGGTGCTCTTCAGCCGGCAAAGGAAATATGTCAGCTAGCCAAGGAAAAGAATATTTTAACATTAATCAATGCTAACCAAACAGTGGGCTTGATTCCTATCGATGTCAAAGATCTTGACTGTGATTTTTTACTTACCAGTGGACGAAAGTGGCTGCGAGGTCCAGAAGGCTCAGGTATTCTTTATGTTCGTGAAGAGCTTATCCAAGCACTAACACCGATTATGATTGGTTGGGGAAGCACCAATTGGGACTATCGCAACGATGACTATTCTTTTGTAGCAACAGCCAAACGCTTTGAACCTGGATGCCCCGTTATCCCTAGTATTTTAGGACTGGGTGCAGCTATCGATTATGCTAATGATATTGGGATTCATGCCATTCATCAGCAAGTAAGGCGACTAACTACTTATTTGCTAGAGCAGCTTCAATCTATAGAAGGTATGATCATATATGGGCCCCAGCAAGTAGCAAACCGTTTATCAATTACCCCTTTTAATATTGAAGGTATTTCACCAGATGATGTGACCAATTATTTAGCACAGCATGGCGTTATTATTGAGGCAGGCACCTTTATGGCAAATACAATTATGGAACGTAACAACATCAATAAGATGGCTCGTTTCTCGCCACATTATTTTAATACGTTCAAGGAAATTGATGATACCATTTCATGGATAAAAGAATTACGATAAATAACAAAAACAAGGGCTCAGCATAGAGAAAACATCTGAGCCTTTTGTGGTTTACTCATGATATAATTTAAAGCTAAATTGATCGAAATATCGTTGGATACTCATTGCTGCATATTGGAGCACTTTGACCATATCAGGTAGCTTTTCCTCTACTGGTTTACGGTAATTAGGGCCAGCAATGGTTAATGAAGCAATAATCTCACCTTTATTATTAAATAGTGGTACGCCGAGACCAAATACTGAATGAGCATACTCTCCTGTAGTAAAGCACCAGCCCTGTGTTCGAATCTTTTCTAAATCAATTAACAGTTCCTCAGGGTCTGTAATTGTCTCAGTTGTTAACTTTTTCATGCCACTATTCATAATGTCCATCTGCTTCTCTTCTGGAAGGTAAGCCATAATGGTCTTACAAGAAGCACCTATGTATAACGGTGTACGAGTCCCCATTGAAACAGAGAACTTAATTGTTTGCGAGCTTTCTGCAATTTCAACCGTAACACCATCTGCTCCGTCAAGCCATGTTAAAAAAACGGATTCTTTTATTTCCTCAGAAAGTTTTTTCATGATTGGTAAAACAAAATCAGAAAGATTCAATTTTTCTTTTACCATCTGCCCGTATTCTAAAAAACGTAGTCCTAATTCATATTTTTTGGTCTCAGGGTTCTGGTTTAAAAAGCCATGATTTTCAAAGGTAGCTAAAATCCTGTAAATGATAGAATGGCTTATATTCATTTCTTTTGCTAATTCACGCACTCCCCATGTTGGATTCTCTTTGCTAAAATATTTTAACACTTCTAATGAATTATCTAATGTTTTTAATGCCATTTTTCACCTCGAATGTCTCTATATTAGAACCGCAATTTAATTATAAAATGTATCTACATAATTTTCAATCCTGCGAGCTAAATTATGTATATATTTTACAATAAAGAAAGCCACCTCATAATGAAGCGACTCCTCTATCTATATATTTTTGTCTTGTATTCCTTGCACTAATTTTTCTTGAATCAGTAAATATTGTGCAATCTCTTCCTCATTCAATACTTCAAAAAGCTGTATAAAAACTTCTTGTCCAATGGATTGGGCTTTTAATAACGCTTTTTCACCTTCTGTTGTAATTTGTAAGCGAATTGTACGACGATCTGATGGATCATATAGTCGTTCTGCCAAACCGAGCTTGACTAATTTTTCAGCAATATTCGTCATTGCTCCTTTTGTATAGCCAATCGTTTCTGCTAATTCTGCTTGTTTCTGAGGTCCTTTTGTCTGAAGCTCATTTAAAACTAGAATTGGTGAAATCCCTAATGGATAGGGAAATGATTTTGTAAAACGAATAATATTAGCATTGTTCATTTGCTCAATCATATGGATGAGTTTAAAAATATTTGTTTGTTTCAAAAAAATCCTCCTCAAAGCCCCGAGCAATTAGTGAAGCATTACTCCCCCCGCTCCATAATGGTTTGACCAGTGATCTATTGCGCATTATCGGAAGCTAAAAAAACAGCACACGACCAATATCTTATTCAACATCACCGAAGCAACCTAGCGGGATTTTACTTCTAACAGCTCCATAATACTTGGGTTGTGCTTTTGCCTATGCTTGTAACTCTGGTGAATGCAAGTGGACTAATACTAATTACATTCATATCAAAATGTCCCCGTTCATTTGCTGCAACGCAAGACAGACCTCTGATTGCCTCTTTCGCAGCCGTATAAGCCGACTGTGTTTCATATTCTTGTAGGCCAGCACCAGATACAAAGTTAATAACTTTTCCTTTTGTATCTTTTAAATAGGGTCATACTGTTTTGCATTAAATAAAAAATCCTATCCCAAATGATAAATCAAGATCAGCCTGTGTCGTATCTTCTATTGTAACTTGTATTGCGCATGGCGTTATTAACTAGCACATCTAGTTTACCGTATTTTTCTATAACTGTATCGATAATTTTTGGCAATTGATCACAGTCCAATCGATTTTGCCTTGGCCTAATTGCGTCCAGAATCGGCTTTATGATTACACAAAGAACTCCTTATCGCAAAGCTTTATAATTCATTTGCAATCTGCTTGACAATGTCATCGATGGTAGGGATAGCTGACGTTTTATTGACCTGTGTTAAAATACTAAAAATGTACCACTTACCACTTTTTCCTTTGACATAGCCACTTAAGGCATGAGCACCAGAAATATACCCAGTTTTAGCAGATACACTATATCCCTGCAAGCGATTTTCTAATGTCGCCCCAACAAGCTTGCCTTTTCTTCCTGCCTGAGGCAATGCATCTAAGTAGGAGTAATACCAAAACTTACTTCGAATTTTATACAACAGTAGACTTTCTTGCATACTGCTTACACGATTTTGATGATTTAGACCTGAACCATCTTCAAAATACCACTGCTCCATATTTAGCCCATTATCATTACCATATGTACGAATTGCTTGAATGCCTGCTGACCAGCTTCCTTCTCCAAGTAGTTCTCGTCCAAGTTGCTTTGTGAGCATTTCCCCCATACCATTAATACTTAGTTTTAAAAATCGAAAATTAATATCCTTTAATGGCTTTGAATAGGAAATTCCTACTCTCATTGCATTGTCGGGTACCTCGCCAACCTCCAGAGGCATTGTTTGGATTCCCTTTGCTAGTAATTTTTCCCGAAATACATCAAGTGTATACAAAGTTGGATCATAAACAGTCACATATGTACTTTTCTCTGTACCAGCTGGTAAATTTCCTTTAACAACAATACGGTCTGTACCATATTCTCGTGTAATGGCTACGGTATTTTTTTCACCCTTTTTAACGATTCTAGTCTTATTTACAATTGGAATTGTACTAGCAAATGGGGCAAGCTGAACATTTGCCATAGTCCCAATCTTTGAGCCAGTCACTTTTACTTGCACAGTAGCAATATCATATTGATCATTTGGTGAAATCGTTAATGCTGAAATACGTGATGCATAGGATAGTGCCTCATCCTGAGGAACAATGCCTTTTGCTAAACGATCTTTATCAAACCATGTATCATCGGCAATTAAGGAGCCTGTGATTTTTGAAATCCCTATTTTTTTTAGTCCGTTAGCAAATGATTCTAAATGGACTGGTAAAAGCGTTGGATCTCCTCCGCCCTGTAAATAAATATTGCCATGAAGAACACCCTCTTCTATTGGTCCATCTACATAGACCTTTGTCTCAAAACGATAATCTGATCCAAGCAAATCCAATGCAGCAGCACTCACTAAAAGCTTATGTGTTGAAGCAGGACGTATCATTTTATCACCGTTTTTGTTGTAAAGGATATTACCTGTCTCCATATCTCGTACGGTAATACTGTACTCATTATTCTTCCAGTTTTTTGAGATAATACTATTCACTTTTGTTGTCATTGTTTGTTCACTTACTTCCACATTGTCCATAGAAGTGATTGGAAAGCAGCACAGCAGAAAGATCATTGTACAAATTATAAATTTCTTTTTCATAGTTCCTCCAATTGGTAATTTTCAACTTTTATCACTTTATTCTACGGAAAAAATTAGCCTTTTACAATGAAACACCTTTATTATTTAACAAAGAATACCATGTCACCTTTTTTCTTCGACAAGAATCAATTTCAACTTGGCGTAATTGCGTCCGGATTTTGGATTGTGCCCCACAATTATTTAAAAAGCACATCTTAAAAAAAGCCCCACTTAAAAGTGGGGCTTCCATCTATCAAACCTAATTATTGATGTAATGAATTTGCCTGCATCTGATACATTTTTTCGTAAATACCGCCCTGTGCTAATAGTTCATCATGTGTACCTCGCTCTACAATCTTACCTCGATCTAGTACAAGGATACGGTCCGCATTTTTAATAGTAGAAAGTCTATGCGCAATGATAAATGTTGTACGCCCTTTTTTCAGCACATCCATCGCATGCTGAATAATTTCCTCTGTTTCTGTATCAATATTTGAAGTAGCCTCATCTAATATTAAAATAGCAGGGTCAAAGGCTAGTGCTCGGGCAAAGGATATAAGCTGCCGCTGTCCAGATGACAACGTACTCCCCTTTTCAATCACCGGCTCATCATAGCCATTTGGTAGATTTGCTAAAACACGTTCCCCACCAACAGCCTTCAATGAAGCTTCTATTTTTTCACGTGAGATTTTAGGGTTATTTAAGCTAACGTTCGCAGCAATCGTTCCCGTAAATAAATAAGGGTCCTGTAAAACAATACCCATATGCTCACGCATTGTTTGTCGTGGCACCGAAGTAATATCTATACCATCGATAGTAATTTTTCCTTTAGATGGATCATAGAAGCGGAATAATAAGTTCATAATAGAGCTTTTCCCAGATCCAGTATGACCTACTAAGGCAATTGTTTCGCCTTGATGAGCTTCAAAGGAAAGGTTTTTCAATACATATTCCTCATTTTTATAGGCAAAGGAAACATCTTCGAAAACCACATTACCTTCATATCTTGGTATGCTTTTTACAGAGACAGGCTCACCACTAATATCCAGCACCTCGAATACACGTTTTCCTGCAACAAGTGAACGTTCCAGCTGAGAAAACTGATTGACAATATTTGTGATAGGATTGAATAATTTTGTTAAGTAATCCACAAAGGCATACAGGGTTCCTGCGGATATCACTTGCGTTGCCGTAAAGGATTGTGTACCAAAGTAGAAAATAAAGACTGTAAACATGATCAATCTTAATGTATTAACAAGGTTAAAGGAAGTCGCCGAATCAAGAACAAGCAGCTTGCGTTCATACGCATAATGCTCATTATTCATATCATCAAATTCCTTTGTCATTTGCTGCTCTCGACGAAATGCCTGAATAATCGTCATTCCTTGAATGGATTCATTGATCATAGCGTTGATATCTGCAATTTTGGTACGAATGACATCATTATACTTAGAAGCAAATTTACGATATAAAATCATCCATAAATAAACTACTGGAATCATGAGTAAGGCTAACATAGCCATTTTCCAGTTTAAAATGAAAAGTGCAATGTAAACACCAATAATTGAAATGAAACTCGTTGCAAAATTGGATAGTACCTGTACATATAAATTTCGAACTGCCTCCGTATCATTCGTAACACGGGCTACAATTTTTCCTGCTGGTAAATTATCGAAATATTGTATTGGGAGTGTTTGAATATGCTCAAATACATCCTTACGCAATTTTTGTACTACGCGGTTAGCACCAACTTGCAAATAAATATACATAAAATAGCGTAATACCGCAGTAGCAATTGCTAAAATTAAATAAACTAGTAACAGCCATGTAATTGGTTTTATTTCAATGTGACCGATTGTCATATAATTATCAATGATATGCTTGGCAATAAATGGCCCAACAAGCTCGGTAAATACGGCAATTGTTAAGAAAAATAAGCCAAGGAAAATTGGTTTTTTAAAATACATGGCGTAGCGTGTTAAACGTTGACTCGTACTCATGAGGCACCTCCTTCTAGCTGCTGACGGTCGAATTGCTCTTTATACCATCCTTGTAGTGCAAGAAGCTGCTCATGTGTGCCCTGTTCAATTATTTGACCTTCATCTAGCACGATGATTATATCTGCATGCTGTATGCCTGATAATCGATGTGTGGTAATAATTGTCGTTTTATCTTGACGTTCCCGTTGAATATTTTCAATAATTTTTGCCTCTGTTTTAGCATCTACAGCAGATAATGAATCATCCAACATCAAAATTTCAGGATCCTTAATCAAGGCACGTGCAATGGACACACGTTGCTTTTGACCACCTGAAAGGGAAACGCCCTTCTCACCCACAAGTGTTTCAAGACCCATAGGTAAATTTTCTAAATCCTTTTCAAAGTATGCAGCGTGAATCGCCTGCTGCAATTCAGCCTGTGTTGCATCTTCTTTTCCAAATAAAATATTTTCCCGAATTGTGCGTGAGAACAGCACATGATCCTGCGGTACATAACCAATCCAATCGAGTAATTGCTCTTTCGTTTGTGCAGTAATATCTACTCCATCTATTGATAGCTGTCCCTCACCAATTGGATACTCACGTAATAATTGTCGCAGGAACGTTGTTTTACCAGCTCCAGTTTTCCCAACAATGCCAAGTGTCTGCCCTTTTTTCAGCGACAATGAGATTCGTTGAAGGTTTTTCACCTGACTCAAAGGATATTGGAATGTTAAATCATCAAAGCCAATTCCATTAGGTGTCGCAATCATTTGTGGATTCGCAATATTTTGAACATCAGCCTCGTAGTTAAGCGTTTCCTGTACACGATCAAGAGAAGCATTTCCTTGCTGCATCACATTTATAAGCTCACCGATGGCAAATATTGGCCAAACCGCTAACCCCAAGTAAACATTGAATGTCACAAGTTGCCCTACTGTCATCGCCTCAGTGGCAACCAAATGGGCTCCGTAGCCAAGTGCTACAACATAACTAATGCCAGTACCGACTTTTGTAATCGGTCCAAATAAAGCGTTAATTTTTGCTGTATGCATATTTTTTTCATAGACAATTTCACTCATCTCAGCAAAATTTGCCTCATCCTTTTTTTCTTGCACATATGCACGTACAACTCGTACACCTGCAACCGACTCTAGCACGCTATCATTCAGCTCTCCAAATGTATCTTGCGCCTTCATATAACGCTCATGCACAATTTTCCCTAGATATTGAATTAGAATTGCCATGATAGGAACAGGGAGCATGGCAAAAAATGTGAGCTTCCAAGAAATCATATAGCCCATGGCAAAAATAATACATCCCATATAAATCGTTGAATCAATCAGGGTCATAATCCCAAACCCAGCAGTTAATGATACGGCGTTTAAATCATTCGTTGCACGTGCCATTAAATCCCCAGTGCGATTTTTTTCATAGAACGTTGGTGTCATACNNTCATACGTAAAAAATGCTGCATAAGATTCCGACGTAATATTTTTTCTAGATTAATAGCCCCTTCAAATAGTCGGAATTGCCACACAAAATTCAGGGCATAACCACCTATAATGATTCCCACAAAAATCAAAATATACTTTGATAAAATAGCTGGTGACATTTCCCCAGCAGTCAATATGTCAATAATGGACCCCAGTAAATACGGAGGTACTACCTCTAAAGCACTGGCTATTATTAAGAACACGATTGCCACAGTATATTGCTTCCAGTATTGCTTAAAAAACCAGCCTAGCTTACTTAAAACATCAAACATACATTATAACCTTCTTTCCCTCGTGCTGTTAAAGCATAGCTACCCACTATCCAGAAATTCCTTGTTGAAAATCACGTTTTGATCTGTACTTCGCATACTATCTACACTCCTTTTTGTGTTATCACTACAACTTTTTACACAACAAAAAAGACACATCTCCCAAAAAGAGCATGTGTCTCTTATAAAAGGCAAAGTGTAAACCATGCCTTTTACTGCAATAGAAAAAAGTTAGGCATGGACAATGTATGCAAATGTGTTTTGAAATGATACTGTTAAATTATACATTGTCATGCCCTCCTTTACTTGATTTGTTATAGTGTTCTTGAAGATTATCACACTATAGAAATATTTGTCAACTATCTTCCTGTTATTTTTTACGTTTTCCAAGAAATAATTAGCGCTTTAAAGCAATGAATTACTATTTTGTGATTTCAAAAGCTAATCGAATAGCGGGCATTGCAGAACCAGGATGATCTGTGGAATAGGTTAATTGTGGAATCAAGGTCATATCGGTCTCCTTTTCCTGCTGCTTATAAATACCAGGATATAAATCAATTAAATGATATCCAATATCGCCTGTTGCAATGACATCAAAAGTTAAATTTCCTTGGCTATTAAAGGCACATAAATAACCTGTATATGCATTGTCATACGTTAAATAATAGGCATTATCAAACTCAGTCCAGCCACCGCCCTTTATAGTAATGGAAATTTTTGTACCAACAGGACCTGATTTTGGAGAGAATTCAACGATAGAAGGTAAAACTCGTAAATAGGCTTGCCCATAAACTTGATCTTCTGCCACTAAATCGAGGCGATGGGGTATGCCTCCTAAATCATCAGGGACTGTAAAATCATATTTTAATTGCCCGTTTTCATCCGTTTTAACTTTTTCTAGTAATGCTGTTTCCTCCCCAAAGCCTTTACCGCTTACTCTGCTTCCTTTCATTGTATTCCAAATAAGCTTTATTTCGGTGTCCTTAGGTAAACCAGAGGATGTCAGTGTTACAGGTTCGCCTACTATCCCTTCATTTTTAGTTAGCTTCACCTTAACACCCTCATCCTGCTGCAATTTTGGCATGTCAACACCGCCTGATGCAGCCACTGGTGCTTCTTCAATATGATTAGCAATAGATGGTGCAACCCCATCAGTAATTGTAAATATGAAATCTGGTGCTGGTTTGTCTGGATATGGTGACTGTAAATAATTTATATATTGCATTCCTAAGTATCCTGTACGAAGACGAATGGCATGATCACCTACAGAGCCAGCAGCACGAATTTTCGCCTCTGCTGTGCCATTTGTTGAAATTCCTGTAATGAGCCCTGTATATTTATTATCATAGGTTAATTGCCAATTGCGCATATATGTGCTCCAACCAAGGCCTTCCATTTTAATCTTAATTTCTGTACCTACAGGACCGGATTTCGGCTCCATGACAAACGATGGATCAACGGTATAACCAATTTGGCCGACTTTTTCCCCTTCCTGTTTGACCCATAATGTAAAATCCCCGCCAAAACCTTCAGGTACATTAAACTTGCCAGACCATTTTCCTGCTGAATCCGCGGTACCTTGCTGTAAAATTATTTCTTTTTCCGTAAACTTTGGACCAACAACTGTATACAAATCCTCAATAAGATATTCTCCCTCGACAGTATTCCATACTAATTCAACTGGTTGATCTGCCTTTAACTGATCGACATTAAATGTAATTTCATCTCGGACAAACCCTCGGACTTTTGATAAGGAAATATTGTTTAGTAATTTTTTCTGAGCTGTTTCTTGTTTTTTGGCATCTACTATAGGTAATGAATTTTGCTGTTCATTATGGGCTTGCTCCCCTTTATTTGAACAAGCTATTAAGGTTAAACTAGTTAATAATACAAGCATGAAGAGCAAAGGCATTTTTAATATGTGCTTCATAAAAACCCCCTTATTGAACAACGACTAGTTTTGCTGTCATATCACTGTGACCTGCACCACAAAAAACACTACACATCATATTAAATTCTCCAGCTTTTTCAGGTATAAATTTCACAGTGCCATCCTTCTCTAAATTAACATTTAATCCCTCAACAGTAATACCATGCATACCTTCCTCAGATTTTAGTGAAAGTATTACTTCCTCTCCTGCTTTTACATAGAAAGCTTTTTCTCCATTTGGACCATTGAACTCAAAATTTTTAGCAATTATAGCAACGTTTTGATTTATTTCGACAGCAGATGCATCTGCCTCAGCGGAAACTGGCTCTTCTTTTGGTACCTGTGCAACGTCTTCAGACACAATCGTTAATAAAGAGGGAGCAACATTAAAAGGCTTAAATTCTCCTTTTTGCTCTTTATATTCTGCTGTAACTGAATAATCAAGTGTACCAGTTGGAGTATCTTTTGTTACAGGATAGGCTACTACCCAAAAATTATCGTCACCATGCTTACCATATTTCATATCAAGTGTTTCTCCTGTAGATAGGTGTACTTGCACCTTTGCATCCTTTACTTGCTCATTTGTTAATCCATCTAATACATTGTTCCGGAAAATAATTTTATCTCCCGGCGAAAATCGGCTGGCTAGTACACATCCGCCTTGCTCAGTCACCGTATCCCCAGTAATAACAAGTGATCCTACAGCCTTCTCTATGGCTGCTTCCTTTTCCTCTGAATTGTTGCATGCAATCAAAACAACCATCGTCGCTAACAGTAATGCAAATAATATTATTGTTTTTTTCATAGAAAACCTCCCATCATTTTTTATATTCTATTAAATAATGATAAATATAATTCTATTTCGATCCTTCGTATTTAGAAAAATCAGATAATTCATTCTCCAGTAATATCAAAACTATTTCCACTATAATTATATTGTTATATTAGTATTTTTTAATGGAAGTAGGGCATCTAAAATTTCCATAAATGATATCTCATGATAAAATCTTTATAGAATGTGAATTTTAAATCGCGGAGTCCCTTGAGACAACCTGGTGACTGCTTGTACAAGATAAAATTAAGGAGCGACTAACTTTGAAATCATTTTTAGCAGTGGGAATTGGGGGATTTTTAGGGGCCGTCAGTCGTTATAATCTTAGCCTACTTTTTCCCAATACAGGTGGTTTTCCAGTTACAACACTTTGTATTAACATAATAGGTTGCTTCTTTTTAGCATGGCTTTTTACTGCTTTTCCAAAGCGTTTCCCCATCGTATTAGGCATTGGGACAGGTTTTTTTGGTGCCTTTACAACCTTTTCGACATTTTCCTTAGAGACTCTATTACTTCTACAAGATCATCAATGGATACAAGCCCTACTTTATTGTCTCATAAGTGTTGTTGGTGGATTAATTTGTGCATGGCTAGGACATAAGCTGGCAAAGGGGCGTATCGAATGATTCTTATTGGTATCGGCGGATTTTTAGGTGCATTGACTAGATTTTATTTAGGGAAATGGATAGTTCATACATATCCATGGGCAACATTTTTCATCAATATAACAGGTTCTTTCGCACTTGGAGTTTTGTTTGCGTTACATCTAAGCGATTGGCTATGGCATTTTATTGGAATTGGTTTCTTAGGGGCCTATACAACCTTTTCAACATTTGGCTTTGAATCACTACAACTCGTTGAACAGAAGAAATGGAGCCATGCGATTATTTATATGAGTTCATCCATTTTGCTTGGAATACTTTGTGCGACACTTGGATTTTATATGGTATAAGAAAGGGGTGATTTTTTGATACCTTCAACATACGATTTACAAATACTTGAAACTGAAATTGAACAAACATTATATACCTTAATCGACTTAGAGTTAGAAGAAAATTTTCAGGAAATGAATAGCCTCTTTTCGAAGTTACTCGCCAAAGTTCAGGCAGCACAGCTAATCGATTATAAGCTTGATGTTCTTGTTGATCCACAATTATTTGCAACAGAAACAAGTATTCTACTGCGAAGCTTAATAGAAGCAAAAGCAAGACCTCATAAAAGACAAAGACTGCTTACACATCGAATGGTTTTGAAAATATGGTTACGTAAAAATCAACGATTTATGAAGGAGTTTTTACCACAAATGTTTTAGGCGCCTGTCGATTTCTAGGCGCCCTCTTTTAAATTTGCACTTGTTGCAACACTTCCTTTGTTTTCCCTTCGATAATTAAATCAAACGGTACTGTATGCTGTGTGATATCTAAATTGATATAGACAGTTTTCCCTTTTGTCATCGTGGGGAGCTGATTCACAGGATACACTTCAAGGCTGGTACCAATGACAAGTACAAGCTCTGCTGATTGAATAGCCTCCATCGATCTGTGCCAGCTCTCTTGAGGTAAACTTTCACCAAAAAGTACAACATTTGGCCGTAATTTTCCATTACAATGTCTGCAGCTCTCCTTATTCAAAAAACAGTTCATTGAAGCGGCTTGCTGACAGCGGTGACAGCGAATCGAGCGAATCGAACCATGTAATTCTTCCACCTTCTGACTTCCTGCCAATTGATGAAACCCATCTACATTTTGAGTCATCACTAAAGATACAATGCCACGCTTTTCCCAATCCGCAAGTATTTTATGACCCTCATGTGGTGCTACATTTTCTAAATGTTCAATGCGCATTTTATAAAATTCATGAAATAATGTATAATTTTGTGCCAATGCCTCAGTAGTGGCTACTGTACGAGGATCAATATTTTGCCACCATCCTGATACTGAACGAAAATCTGGTATACCACTTTCTGTTGACATACCAGCCCCTGTTAAAACAACTGTCTTTTTTGAGGACTGTAACCATTCACCTAATTGTTCAATTGACATTTTTCATTCCTCCATTACACTAACATCATAGGATATGAGTTAAGAAGCGCTTATTATAGTAACTATGACATCTTAATTTCTTAGTCTCAATAGTTTTCAACAAAATATCAATTTCGCCTTAGCAAAATTGTAGCTGCCGCTATACTTTCGACACAAAAACATTTGCTGAATAAAGATAAAAGAACAACTAATCATTCAGCTGTTCACTCGCATACTCTTCCACATATGATAGTAAACCCCACCAGAAGTCATCAACGCTGGAACTGTGATAATAAGAGAACAGGCAAATCCTTGCTGTGCAATGTGTTGAAGTGTTCCTGACGACACTGACATCCATATCCACAGAATCATTGAGATTACTAGCATAATAGATGCCACGATATTAACAGGCTTTGCTAGACGGGCTAATTTATCGATTGCAGACTCAGCATCACTATAGATAGGGGTAGTTCCTGGTGTCGCCTTAAAAATATGCATATCTGCGCTTGAACAAACATGTGTCCACCCACCAAATGCAAATAGCTCAAAATATTCATCTTTTTCATCTACAGGTAATGTACGGTAATCAATATTATAAATAACGTCTTCTGCTTCACCCTTCTCGAGCTCATAGCCAGCAAATCGAAATCTTTTTAAATGCCAACCCTTTGCAGCCTTTTTACTTAATTTCTTCATATCGAGCTCCTCAAAAAAAGCTAAACCATTTGATGCCATATAGCTCCTCTTTAACACTAAATATGCCCCCTTTGTAATCCCTGCTCTGCCATATAAATCATACCCTTTCTTCTTTCTATATCTTGAAGTAATATGTCACGGCCTTTACGAGTTAAGATATAGACCTTGCGACGAGAATCTGTGTCATCATGAATTTGAATTAATTTCTCAGCTATTAGTTTTTTGATAATGGTATATAGGGATGCTGGTCCAACGATAAATGTTCCCTTTGTCTTTTCCTCTATTAAGCTCATAACAGCGTAGCCATGACGAGGCTCGGTTAATGCTGCCATAATATAAAAAACCGAGTCTGTTAAATGCTCTAAAGATTTCAATATCTACACCTCCAATATATCACAAAATGATATATCACAAAACAATATATCATTTTGTGATATGAATAGCAATTAGATTGAAAACGTCCACTAAGTGATTAACTTAGTAGACGCCTTTTATCTTCATTCAGTAATTGTTTGGACATCCACTGAAAAAACCAAAACTGCATTCATCTCACCATCTGTAGAGGCGGGAGTCTTCTGTTAAATCGAATTATTGTATCGTTGAAAAAAATCGGTCAAATATTTTCCTCCTTTGTTCAACAGATTTTCCACTGCATCCATTTAACTAAAATCAGAATACAGAACATAATGACCACATTCTAAGCATTGAAATAAATACCCTTGATGATGACCATTATTCACTAATGATTCGGATAACTCTATTGTAGAAAAAGCAGTAAAATTTTCAAATTGCTCTGTAATGCCTCGCTCCAATAATTCACGCCAACCGACATAGCCAATAAAGGCACAATAATCCGAGCAATGAGCCACCCAATTATTGCCTTGCCAGCTAACATATCCTGGTGTTCTATACATGACTTCGTCAGTATAATTTGGATTTACAACATTCTCATCATTTATGAGATCCTCCTGGAAAGAACCATCGTATTTTCTAGCGGCTGCACCACTATGTATACATGTTGGACAAAGATACTCAGCCCTTTCAATGGCATAAATACCTCCAGTATAATAAACATCTACTTCCTTCTTACAGCAATCACATGTAACAATTTTCTGTGCTTTAAAAATTTTAGATTGTAGTGGGGATGGTAGATATTTAAACTTTGGTATTGCCGTTTTTGTTTCACCCTCTCTTATTTTACAAGGATACAAAGGCTTACTATAATTTGGATTATCCATATAATATTTTAGGGATCCATATTTCTTTCGATCTTTCTTATTCTCTAAATCCATTACTGTGGTAAAAAGCTTATATGCCTCAGGGTACATTCTAAGTAAACAGTAGATTTCAACGAGTATTCTTACATTTCCCTCTGTTTGCTCTTCAAGTTTCACCTGTTCTTTAAATTCATGCATTTGATTTATACTAGCTGGATCAGATGCATTGAAATTTTTCCGTTGTTCGTGCCATTCTTCTAAAATAAACGTAGTCATATAGCAACTCCCTTTATAAAAGGTTCATTATTTGGTGAAAGAATATTCTTTCATGACCTGACAAATTTCCACTTGATAGTGTGTATACCAATTCTCTTTCCCAAATTGCTGTGCAACTAAGTGCTTGGCATTTTCCTTCCACGCTTGAATAGCCTCTAACGTTTCCCAATAGGATACCGTCATTCCCTTCCCTTCGGCATCTCTAACACCTTCTACACGAATAAAGCCTGGTTGCTTTTGTGCTAGGCTATCCATGGCCTCTGCCATCTTAGCATAGCCCGCTTCATCCTTTTCCGTTCTTTGTGATGTAAAAATTACCGCATAATACGTCTCCATGTATTTACTCCCCTCTCTATATGTATTATTGTAAACGATAAATACTGTTACGAAAATAAAACATCGATTAAGAAAGGATTGTGACAAATGGGTATTAATCCAAACATTGCTGAAATTGCTTCCCTTCTAGGTGAAACCTCAAGAGCCACAATGCTTGCTAGTATGATGGATGGCCGCTTCCATACAGCTAGTGAATTAGCATATATGGCCGCCATTAAACCTCAAACAGCTAGCTTTCATCTCGCTAAGTTAGTGGATGGCAAGCTTGTCAATGTAGAAAAGCAAGGTCGTCATCGATATTTTCGGCTAGCAGGTGAAGACATTGCACAATTACTGGAATCCTTCCTAGCAATGTCTCCGCCACCTGAAGTGCGTACATTAAAGCAATCCAGTCAAATGAAAGTTCTACAGGATGCTAGAACCTGTTACGACCATTTAGCTGGTAAATTAGGTGTGCAATTAACAGAATCATTGCTTAAAGCTAGTTATTTAGAGCTAGACCAAAAACAGTTTGTCATTACAGCTGAAGGTGTACAATTTTTTGCGGATTTCGGTCTGAATTTAGATGAATTAAAAAAAATGCGTCGTTCATTTTCTCATGCCTGCTTAGATTGGAGCGAACGGCGATATCATCTTGGTGGAGCGCTCGGTCACGGACTGCTGACACATTTATTCAACCTGGAATGGATTACGCGTATCCCATCCATCCGAGCTATTAAAGTCACTGAAAAAGGTCGAGCCGGCTTTAAAGAAGTTTTTAACATGGATATAACCTAGACTAGACTTTTATCGTCTACCATCTCTTCGCGGAGATTTTTCTTATCTTTTGCAGAAAAATTACGATTTACTAAATAGATTCCAGCAATAATAAAGACACCTCCTACTACTAATGAAGGCTTAAGGGGATCATCTAACAGTGCCCAGCCTGTTAATACTCCAAAAAAAGGGGCTAAAAATAAAAAAGCACTCGTTTTGCCAGGATCACTATTTTGTAGAAGATAATACCAGCCAGCAAATTGAACAATCGATGAGAAAATACTTAACCATAACAAAATAAAGATAGAAGTCTGATTCACAATTAAAAATGGTTGCTCAAGCAAGAAACTGGCTAGTAATAGAATGAAACCACCAAAAAGCATTTGATAGGCTGATAAAACCCAGGTATCAAATAAAACACCCCATTTTTTAGCTAGCAATGTTGCCACTGCCCAAAAAACTGCAGATAAAATACCAAAAATAAGACCGATTTGAATGGTAACCTGTGCCCCCATTGTAATCATTACGCCAATTAATCCTAGCACAACACCACACCATTGATATGTCCGGTAACGTACATTTGTAAAAAGAGTGGCAAATATCACAACGAGTAAAGGGTTTGTAAACGTTAGGATGGAGGATTCACTTGCTGTAATCGTGCGCAAACTTAAAAAAATACAGCCCATAACACCTGCTGTTTGACACGCCCCGATTAGTAAAATCTTTAACCAACTACCTTTTGAGGTTGGATGAGGCCTCCTGAAAGCTATTACAATAACAGCCATTATTGCCCCTGCTAGTAGAAATCGGAGTGCAGCTAATAGTAATGGCGATGAATAAGGCAAGCCTAACTTAACAATGGCAAAGGAAGATCCCATTAAAAATGTAGTTAGGACTAATAATGCAATAAATTTATAAATATTCATTGATGTTCCTCCTTTTTTATATTTAAGAACATTATAGATAGGAAAAGCTTCAACTCTCATCGAAGTATGGAATACAAATTAGCGAATTTTTCAGTTTCATGTCATTTTTCAAACGTATAGTTTTAGCTAAAAAGCACAAGTGGGAGGAAACAACCTTGAAAATATTAGTAGCAGAAGATGATGCAAGGCTTAGAAGAAATATTGTATATATATTAAAAAAGGAATTTCATCATGTTACAGAAGCAGAGAATGGGCAGGACGCACTAGACCATACTCATACTGAGATATTTGATCTTGTTATTTTAGACTGGATGATGCCAAAACTAAGTGGAATTGAAGTTTGTCAACAGTTGCGAAACACTGGGTTTAATGGCAGTATTTTAATGCTGACTGCAAAGGATGATACCGATGATATCATTAAAGGTCTTGATAGCGGTGCAGATGATTACATCGTAAAACCATTTAAAATGGAGGAACTATTAGCAAGAGTTCGAGCATTGCTCCGAAGAAAAGATAAAGTCATTGAACAGGTCATCCAAATTGACCATTTACAACTACATGTAGATTCCCGTGTGTTTTTGTACAATAATAAAGTGATTGACCTAACTAAAAATGAATTCTTACTTTTAGAATATTTATTTATGAATAAGGGGCGTATACTAACAAGAGAACAAATTTGTATTTATATTTGGGGCTATGATTATGATGTTTCGAATAATTCCTTGGACGCATTAGTCAAACTTGTTCGAAAAAAAATTGATGATGGTCAATCCAAATCACATATTCAGAATGTAAGAGGTATTGGCTATAAATTGAGGGATAATTAATGTTTCAGACAACGAGAAAAAAATTAGCTTATATAAATGCAACGCTTTATTTTCTATTATTTTCACTTTTTGTTATTGTTCTTTATTTTTCACTCGTTAAACTTATGGAAAATCAACAAATGAAAGAATTAGAGGACTTTTATGTAAAGCAGGAACATGATTTTTTTGAGCATGTTCATGCAAACAAAAAAATGTTAAGCTATGATCCAAATCGTAATTTTTTTTACTATATTTACACAAAGGATGGTCTGTTTGTCCATGGTGATGAATCCTATAAGGGCTTAAAGCAGCAGATTGAAAAGGTCTTCAAGAATAGCAGTCCAAGCGCTAACCTTGTGAAACATTTTGAGTGGCAGGAGGAGCATTTTTTACTTGAAAAAAAGCCAATTTTCAGCAACGATGAGGTAGTTGGCTATATTATCGTTGGTAAATCTGTGACGTCACAGCAGCACTTTTTCCAAAATGTAAGATATTTACTAATAGTATTAACTTGTATTTCCACGGTCTTAATTGGGCTACTGAGCTATTATTTAGCTGGTAAAGCAATGATACCGATTCAATGGTCCTTCAATAAGCAAAAAAAGTTTGTATCTGATGCATCTCATGAATTACGAACACCACTCAGTATTTTTTATAGTTCACTTGAAATTTTAGAGGCAGAAGAAGCTGAGCATTTAAGCCCTCTAGGGAAGGAATTAATTGCGGATTTAAAAGATGAGACAGAAATAATGAAAGAGCTAATCGATAAACTACTCTTCTTAGCAAGGCACGACCAACAGCAGGTTTCTTCTACCAAAGAATTCATACCATTATCTAGCTTACTTGAAAAAGTGAGTGTAAAATTTCAAAGGATTATGCCGGCTGATATACAATTTTCAACTGACATTCAAGAAAACATACAGCTCCTTGGCGATGCTTCAAAAATACAAGAGTTGCTTTATATCTTATTAGACAACGCCATTAGATATACAAATAGCGGAAAAATAACACTTACGCTCTTAAAAAATCAAGACATTGTAAAAATTACAGTTGCGGATAGTGGTATAGGTATGTCGGAACAGGAACTACCTTTNNGTGTTTGAACGATTTTATCGAAGTGATGCTGCTCGTCAACGAAATGGCACTGGTTTAGGACTAGCCATAGCAAAGGCAATCGTTGAGCAGCATAATGGAAAAATATATGCAACAAGTCAATTTGGTAAAGGCACTACATTCCATATCGAATTCCCTTTGTGACATATTTACATCAGCTTATCTCTTTTTCTAGAAGATAAGCTGATGCTTTTTTATTTATGATGTGACGTTGAAACGTCTACCTTTTTCGTCAATTGACCTACTGTTCTTGCTATCAAAATCGACAGTGTAAGCCCAGCAGAGATTAAATAAAACAAAAGAATTACAGGGTTTTCTGAATCAGTCCCAATAAGCACCCCATGGGCAAGTGATAAAGCCCATGCTGGTAACACAAGAAAGTGAATTTTTTTCCATATAGAGCGATTCATCGTTCGAATCCATACATCTGATGTCAGAATTACGATTAAAAATAAATAGAATGCTATTGTCCCAAGAGCCGATGAGAAAGGTTGATAGTTAGCGGTAAAAGGAAATAAAATCTCCCCTAAACGATATGGCTCATAGTGATCTATTATTAGCACAAACATATGCCCTATTACCGTGATTAACCCTAACCACCCTGCATTTTGATGTATATGATAAATTAAATTTTTATGTGATTTTACAAACGGTGATTTTCTCAACAAGCCAAAGATAATAGAAACAGTAAAATAAAAATACGCTAAAAACCCTAATAAACGAATCCAATCCCATGTACTTGTAAGCATTTAGTTCACTCCTGTCATCCTCCAAGTAGCTGTGTGCCCCTCTTTTACAATAAAGCGTGCACTTTTCATACAATTTTTCTCAAACCATTGTTGCAACTCAGCTTCTTCCAATAGAAAGCAAAGTTTTGCACCAACCTCTGCATCACATAATGAGGTTGTTACAACAGAAGCTTGTAATACATTTGTCTCTACAACTTCACCCGTTTGTCCATTCAACAAATGATGTTTCTTTGTTGTCCCCTGCACCCAGCTTCGGTAAACTCGATTTGATGTAGCAATAGCACCTGTTTTCATTTTAATCGAACTAATTTCCTTATCAATATCCAAGGCATCTGCAACACCGATTGTCCAAGTTTTTTCTCCTGCAGACCACATTTGCATATCCCCGCCCCCATCAATTAGACCAAAATCAGCCGATATTTCTTCCTTCAACCAATTAGCCAATTTTTCTATGGCATATCCTTTAGCAAATCCACCCAAATCAATTTCCTGTTCTGCTACTTTCATAACTTGCTGGTTCCCTAGAAATTGGAATGGTTTTCTCGCAACCAGCGATTTGTTTTGATAGGTAGTACTTGGAGTTGCTATAAATGGGAAGGATACATGATAGCCATGCTGTTCCATTTGCATTTTAAGGTATGGAGAAAATAAACCTTGCGTAAGCTCGAAATAGTTATCTGCTTGTACAAGACAATCATATAACATAGAGTTTATGCACAACGTTTCTCCAATTTTTAAATCATTTAATTGCGATAATTCATTGTTTGGTCGAAACCGTGACCATTCTTTTGCTACGTATTGCAGCCATTTCTCTGCTTTGTCTTTCCACGTGTCGTGCATACCTTTTGGCATAGCAATATAAAATTCCGTATTCATTATTTGCAAAGCTAGTGTCTCCACACAACCAACTCCATTAAGTTCTTTTCGTTTTTCGTTCACTTTTGACAGCTGCTTGACTTGTAATTTCAAAATTTGTCCAATCAAGTTGCACGAGCTCTTGTTCTCTTTCTGTCATATTTTCCTGATCTAAATTTTGTATATTGTTTGAGCGTGAAGTTTCAGCCTGTGTTGGGCTGTTTATTTGAGTTAGTAATGCTGCAGATAAAAGTATCCCTGATGCACCTAAAACCCATTTTGCCTTTTTTGGATCTTTCATAATTCTACCCTCCTATTTTGTAATTGAATGACCAATAAATGTTTGAGTGCTTTCTTGCCATTCAGCTATATAGCCTAAACCATTCGTGATTGTACTAATCGGTACATACAATTCTTCATTTACATAAAATGCTTGTGCAGGAATAGGTGTTTTAACGTTGTTATCATAGGCTACATTTGTTCCAGCACGAAAAATTAACTCATTAGTTTGATCTTGGATATCTAATATTTTACTTGCTTGATAAAAGGTTGCTTTTGCTCCTAAAACCTGTGCTATTGCTTTTCCAGGTACAAAAAATTCTCCATCTTTAGGTATAACAAAAACGTTCAATACCTTATTTGTTCCGTCTAACTTGAAAGTAACATTTTGAGAGTTTGTGAAAGGTAATATTTCTTTATCTGCGGTAACAGTTCGAGTCCAAATATTCCAGGTCCCTTTTTCACTTACTGCATCTTGAAAATAATAAGTTTCACCTTCATTCTCATCATCATCGTACTCGTATTCGTACTCATAATCGTCATCATCGTCATCGTCATAGTCTTTATACTTCTCATATTTTTTATCTTCATGTTTGTGATCATCTGCATGTACGACGATACCATTTGTAGTAAAGCTTGCGGCAATTAGTACGATTACTAAACTTAGTTTCTTCATTATCAATTCCTCCCTTTGTCTTCATTGTAGGCGTCAAAAATGAAAGGAAACTGAATTTTTTCAAACAAAGTTAAAAAAGCCATCTCCATGAACAGATTTCACTGTCACAGAAATAGCTTAGGTGCATAAATCTACTCCGTTTAATTTAGCTACATTTACTAATGCTTATAAGCATATTTTCTTCCTAATAATTATCTCCGCTACTAGAAGATTAATCATCCAGCATAACCAGACTGCTATGATATAGGAAATTTCATAGGGCATATTAATTAAGTTATATGTAATGGCGACAATGATATAAATCAACATGTTCGAAAAGGTAAGGAAGAAACTTCGAATCATCCATTGACTATGTAAAGTTACTTTTTGTTTCTTAATATACCAATAGCCAAGGCATGTCGTTGCAAGCCATAAACTATTTAAAATAAGGAATCCTATTGTACTGAGCCATCCACCAGTGGCAAAAAATGAAACATAGAGACCAGGAATGAAATTCAAGATAATGGATAATACATAGAATCGACCATTCCAACGGTGGAATGTCATAGATTTAATTCGAATTTTTTTCATAACCCCTAATGGACCAGTAAGCAACGAAATAATAGCTAGCAAAATATGAAGTCGTATCATGAATATCCATAGTGATTCATCAGCAAGAAGTGAATCCTTTTTAGAAATAAATTTTTCAAAAGTAGGATCAACCATAAAATTTTTTGAAAATGTGTGAAGTACCCACATAATCGAGACAATTATTAGCAAAATTCCAATGTTTCTTTTCATTCAACCTATTCCTCCATTTAGGAAAATAAACTGTAACAATCAAATCACCTCCATTTTAACATATAGCAACAAATATTATCTGTGGTGGTTGAAACTAGTTATTTTGAAAGAAATTTTTAAGAGTTCTTTAGTTTTAGAAGTTTTATCCATTCCTCCCGTTCGGTGCATTATTTTGTCTTATACTCTTATGTTTGGTGGCAGTTTGAATAGTTGAATTTTTATATCGAGTTGGTCTTAAACTATCTTCTCACAATTAAATTTCTAATATGGTACATAAGGCTTCTGATGCATTTAAAGGGATCCATTTCAACCATTTTAATTTTGTTGATATTTTATCAATTTAAAGCTTTAAACCTCAGCACTGTTCTTACTATTTTGAGACCATGGTTTATGGGTACTATTGTTATTCAAAAAAACTTTGTCTAGTCCAACATTTTTTCATTTGCGTTAATTAATAGATATTGGGAAAAAACGTTGCTATAGACCCACACGGAGTATGACTGTTATCATAAATTCATATTCATTAGGAGGTATTTCAATGTGAATTCTTCAAAAATCGCTTTTTTATCAGTTATTAGTAATTCTGCTATTGTTATTTTAAAAATTATTGTAGGTTTATTCACAGGATCGGTAGCAATTTTATCAGAGGCAATCCATTCTTTTCTAGATTTGCTTGCTTCATTAATTGCTTTTTTCTCTGTCAGAATATCCAATAAACCAGCTGATAAAGACCACCCATACGGACATGGTAAGGTTGAAAATATTTCTGGAACAATTGAAACACTTTTAATTTTTGTTGCAGGAATTTGGATTATTTATGAATGTATTCATAAAATTATTGAACCTACTCCAATAAAGCTTCCACTTTTAGGTATAATTGTCATGGTGTTGGGCGCTATAATTAATATTTTTGTATCAAGAATTGTGTATAGAACTGCTAAAAATACTAATTCGGTAGCAATGAAATCGAATGCACTTCATTTACTTACAGATGTCTATACTTCATTAGGCGTGGCCTTGAGTTTATTAATTGTTCATTTAACTGGTTGGTATATTTTAGACCCGATTATTGGTATTGTATTAGCTTGTTTTATTATGATAGAGGCTTTTAAAATGATGAAAGAAGCATTTCCTCCGCTATTGGATGCAAGATTGTCAAATGAAGAAGAAGGGAAAATTATACAAATCATTGAAACATTTAAGGATGAATATATTGAGTACCATGATTTTAGAACAAGACGATCGGGTGCTGAGGAATATATCGATTTTCATTTAGTAGTAGAATCGCAAAATAGCATTGAAACAGTACATGATCTCTGCGATCGTATAGAAGATAGGATTAAAAATATCTTTCAGAATGCCAATATCCTTATTCATTTAGAGCCAGAAAATGAAAAAGTAAACTAAATGACCGAAAACTGACCTGATAGGAGCATTTGTTTTCATAGTTTAGTTACTTCTTTGACTGGTAACATTCAAAAAGTTAGTGCGTGCATTTTCTTAGTATCCCCTTTACAATTACTGTAATTCACTCTTACATCTATCCTTACATACAATGGGTCTGAGGTTCTCTCTCGCCCATTGTCTTTTTTAAATGCATTACAGTCCCATAATAAAAAACCACCACAATATTCCCTTGAAAACAGACCATTCAGCAAAAAAAACAATCCTTTTTTATTGGATGAATACCTCTGTAATTTCTACAACCCAACATATTATAGATTTAAAAGGAGGGATACTTTATGGGATACTATGGTAATGTAGGAGGCATAAATAACAATTGCTATTATGGCGGCAGCAGCGGTTATAACGGCTCATCATTCGTCCTAATTGTTGTTTTATTTATTCTTCTGATTATTGTCGGGGCATCTTTCATGTATTAATTTAAAAAGCCTTTCATGTATTTTATCTAAAAAGTCTCCGTTGCTTTAGAATTAAATAGTGAGTAAAAGGGTATCTAGCTTTACTCCACCTCATGACAAGGTCACTTTTACAAGAGTGACCTTTTTTCATTAGACCTCTTGATGAAGCTATTAATTTATATATTTATTTAGTAGATAATTATCGCAGTTCATTTTATCAACTGTTCATATTATAGAAATATAGGAAGGGGGGAAGTTATTATGTCTCAAGGATATGGCAATGGTTATGGTTCTGGTGCAGGATTTGCACTAATTGTTGTTCTTTTCATTCTTCTAATTATTATTGGTACTAGTTTTGTAAAAGCTTATTAATAATAGCAGTTAGCGTCTTAGAATGAATAAAATTCAAGAAATTAACCTTTCCTTTCTAATATTTACAAAGGGTCCCTAGCCTCCGTGTGACCCTTTGAGTTATTTATCAGGTCTAATGATGATTAAAGCCTTCTTTAATGGGATCTCTACTTTAGTTGATGAACCTTGCTTCCCAGTCCTTGTAATCAATTTCCTATACTTTTTCTCTCATAGAAAGTTTCGTCAATATTTCTTACTTGTGAAACGGATATTTTAGTGATAATGATCTTTAAGTTAGATCATGGTAGTTTAGCATTTTCACGAGTTTGAATGGGCCACCATAGTAAATGGAAAAGCATATGGACTATTATAGCTGCTAATAAACTTCCATAAACAAAAGCTACTCCTGCGAAAATACCAACCCAAATATTCCCGATAATAGCATACACATACATGGATTTTTTGGGCCTGCTAGCAACAAGTTTTATAGATGGTAAATGGATGAGTGCAAATAAAATACTTGAAATAGCAATAGCTAACCATTCGCTAGTTACATTGTTTAAATTCATTAATTGACATAACCAAAAAAACAAGCTAAGTAAACTCCATCGAAATATGACTTCCTCTATAATTCCCCCATAAAATACACGACTTAATATACCTGCATTGGCATAATAAGTTTCAATTTTACCATATTCTTCTCTTGTTAAATTTGGTACAAAGTACATATAGTAGAATAGTAAGTGACCAATAGAACAAATAATTCCTAAACCGAAACCATATTTAATAATCTTCATAGCTTCGATTTGCTGTACTACCTCAATCTTAGGCACAATAAAAGCACCCATCATTGAAAAAATAATGGCTGTAAGAACATGGATTATTAATCGTTGCCGATCCGTTATATCATCTTCTTTAAGATAAATTTTTTCTGATTGATACATAAAATAAATACCAGGTATGCAGATAATAAATACAATAATCATGTACACCCAATTCATAAAAGCTACTCCCCCCTAACTTTGTTTTGTTCTTCTACTATCACCTCATAAATCTTGTTCACTACATACTCAAATTGATCGATTACTTCATCATCTAACTTAGAATAGTATTTTGACACGACCTGTTTATCCACTTCTTCAAATAGGTTATAAAGCTCTACGCCTTTAGAGCCAAGTGTTACATCAATTTTACGTCTGGATTCAGAATTAATTGTTCGCTCAATAAAATGCCCGTTCTCTAATTTAGACAATAATTGACTAATTGCACTAGCTGACATATTCATCTTTTCGGCCAATTCATTCACTGTTAAAATTCCATGAACATGAATATGCTCCATAATCAACGCTTGCTTTGGCGTTAACTTATATTCAAGTACTTCTTCATAATGATTCAGTAAGGCATAGTTTATCTGATCTAATGTTTGAAAAATATTCTTCATTCTTTCTACTAACATAAATACCCTCCAACATTTTAAATAATTAAATATTTTATGTTCATAAATTATTTAATTATTTAAAATTTTAATCTTACCACTTCTATTCTGTCAACTATGACCGAAAGGGATTACCACGGCTTAATGGCAAAAAAAGATTCTTTAATACACGCAAACCAAAGAATCCTTATAAAATACGCAGTATGCAGTTGTTAAAATTTTTAAATTTATATTAGAATGATTCTTCACAGTAGCTAAAAAAGAGTAATTTGTATTTCTTCTTGTTCATGACAAATTCGAGCTTCTTGAGATTGCGTTCTTAAATGCTAATATCATTTTCCTAAGAATTTCCATACAAAATGTCTGCCTTAATGAAAAGCAGACATTTTGTATACATTTTAATATTACTGGTAATGATTTTATTTCGCTTCGAGGTAACCTTTATGCCGTGAAGCAATCGTCATTTCAAACTTGCCTCAATCAAATGACGGTAAGAATAAAGGATTTTGCTCATGGGGAAAGAAGATATTTATGATTGTTTGCACCATTGGTATCTTTATCACATCGAACACATCCTAAGTAAGGCTATAAGATTTAAAACTTTTCAATTGAAATATCTGAATTAATTGTTATTGCCACTTGAATTCCCGTTGCTTCGGAAAGCACGATTTCTGTTGGTGCAGGCTGTGCAGCGTCACCGGCTGCATACACATTTTTTTCTGATGTTCTTCCGAAATGATCAACAACGATTAACCCTTGTTCATCTAAATCACAAGAAAATCCTTCACCAATGATATTTGTTGCATAAGAGGATGGAGTAATAAAACCTGCTTCCCGCTCAATTTCTAACCCATTTTGAAAGACGACACTATTCAGTACCCCATTATGCCCCTTCATTTCTTTAATCTTATTAGCAATCACATTTATTCCTTTATTTTCTAATTCCCTTTTTTCATTTTCTTTTATTTCATACCCATTTGTTGCTACGACTAAATCATTTGAAAAATTAAAAATTATTTTAGCAGTTTGTGCAACAGCACCTGTTTCATTTATATAAATCATTTTTTTATCCTTTAATTCCCAGCCATAGCCATATGGTGAAGTGAAAATACTTTTATTGTAATATTGATTAATATTCGGGATATCTGTCTGTATTTCAGTACCATCTGTCAAAAGGAGTTTCTCAGCAAGAAAGCTCTGGCCATCTTCTGTATAAATTTTAAAAAGCTTATTGTCAGATTGTTTAATAGCCCTAACATGTTGACTGACGATGGAATGAATAGTTGGATATTGTTTTAATTTCTCTTTTGCTGCTTGCATGAATTCAATGGCCGCATTCCCATTTCTTGAAATACTCTCTTGATGCTCGAATGAAAGGTGGTCATTCTTTATATCGAACAATGCGACTGATCGATTCGCTCTACCTAACAATAATGCTGCATTTAATCCTGCTGATCCTCCACCAATAATTGCACATTCAAAAATCCCCATCTTTTTCCTCCTGTTTTTACGACGAATCAAACTCCAATAACTTGCTTTAGGTTTTCTAAAGGAATATATCCAACAATTGGTTCATGTAATTTATTATGAATAATCAAACGTGAATGAGGGATCCCAAGAACCTGATATTCCGCTGCAATCTCCGGACTTTTGTCAACATTCACCCTTAAAATTTTCACCTTATTACCGTACTCTTCATCAAGTTGATTTAAAACCATTCCAAACATTTTACAAGGACTACACCACTCAGCCCAAAAATTTATAATCACAATTTTTTTAGTTTTTAGGTGTTCTCCTAATTCTTGCTTTGTTGTTATATGAGCAATTGCCATAATTTTTCCTCCTTCATGGAAATAAAAAATGTAAACATATAATATTCTTTAAGTGTTATACTTGAACCTACAATCCCCCTTTCAACAAACTTTAAAGATCTTTAATATCCATAATTAAAATAAAATTTTTAAATTGTACTATCGAAAACAATTGCCATCGCGGTTTTATAACCTTCAGCAGCTGCAACAATTAATGAAGACTGACCTAATTTTGCTGTCTCCCCCGCTGCATAAACATTTTCCTCGGTTGTTCGACCTGCCTCATCTATCACTATGCTACCATTTTCATTTATTTGACAACCAAGCTGCTCTGCAAATTGATTTGGTCGCACAAAATTAGGTACGATAAATCCCCCCACTCTTTCGATTTCCAGTCCTGAACTAAACACTACTTTGTTTAAATAACCGTCCACACCATTTAAGCTTTGAATAGGTTCAGTAATAACAGGTATATCTTTTCTTTGTAGTTCATTCAATGTCGGAGTAGAAACTCCATAACCATTTGTCGCTATTACTAAATCTTTTGACCAGTTATATAATAACTTTCCTTTAAAAAGGGTTTGTTCTTCATCCTCCGAAATGATAATTAGAGGTTTATCTCTTAGCTCCCATCCATCACAAGTTGGGCAGCTGAATAGGCTTTTCCCATAATAATTTTTTATATCAGGAATGGCTGGAAATCCCTCTTGAACACCTGTGGCCAATATTATTCTCTCAGCAACATACTCCGCTTCTTCTAACGTCTCAATTTTAAACAATCCGTTTGATTGCTTTGTTATATTCATCACTGTGTTTTGATAAAAATGAACTGAAGGGTATTTTTTCACATCTTTTAAAGCTATTTCTTTAAAGTCTGCTGGTTTAATGCCATCACGTGTTAGAAACCCATGTGATTCCTGCGTCACACGATTCCGATTTGTTCCATTATCAAATAAGGCGACATTTTTGCGGGACCTCCCTAAAATCAAACTTGCATTTAAACCGGCGCCGCCTGCACCTATAACTGCACAATCAAATGTTTCCATCATGTAAATCTCCTCCATAAGTTGTTTAGAATACATGTTTGGTTAACAAACATGCACTAGCTCCAAATTAAAGTTTTAAAACAGAATGATTCTACGCTATAACCACTTGAAAATTTATAGAAAATCCGCAGCCAAAAAGAAGCCAAGATAAAAACATTCAAGGATTTAAAAGACTCTTTATATCTACTATTTTTTCAAAAAAATAATGGTGGACTATACATCCACGACTATTTTTTCACAAAATCCGATATTTTTCTGTTTCTTAACTCATTCTCAAGTTTTTCTTCTGCAGATAGCATTACTTCTTTTATTACACATTTAGGATCATTATATAAACAACAATCAAACAACGAAGATTTGCCTTCAATCGCATGAATTATATCTAAAAATGAGATATCTTCCCAATTGTGACTAAGTGTATATCCACCATTAGCACCTGATACGGAGTTAATCATGCCCTCTTTGACTAACTTGGTAAGGATTTTAGATAAATATGTGGGAGAAACATTTTGCATCTCAGCTAATTGTTGAACACCCATTGGTTTATTTGGTATTTCCTTTGCAAGAAAAAGCATTGTGTGTAGTGCATAATTTGTAGCTTTAGAATATTTCATAACTGTTATTCACCTCAATTAGAGACTTTATACATCCATAATAGCATTGAATATTTGCAATTTCAATTTTATGTCTCAAAGTTTATTTATGAGGTGAAAATTCACACCACTAGGCTACTTATTTCTAATTTTTTCTCTTTAAATTTTCAAGCATTTGAAAAATTTGTCCTCTATGATGTGACTCGTGTTCAAGAAGGTGATAAATAACCCATTCAGGTGTAACATCATAATGAATGAGACTTCTAGATGTGCGCCAATCCTCTAAGTCCATAGTACGAAAATGGAATAGCAATTCATCACGGACACATTGCAGACGATGTAAATGTTCATCTAAATTTTGTCCCTTTACACTACTCAACGTATCATCATCGTTACGGTCTTCTTGTGGAAATAAGGTACGGATATTCGGATTCCATTTACCGCCTAGAACCTCTTCGTAGAGCCAGTCTGCTTCAATTAAAGCAATATGATATAATAACGATCCAATGGAGTGACCGATTACTTCTGTATCAAGCTGCTGCTGACTTATACCAGATATTTTTTCTAAAAGTGTTCGGCGAATATCTTCTAAGCACCATAGCCATCGACCAATTTCTGATTCAAAACCATGTAACGGTAAAACAATCAAATTTTTTCTCTTCATTTTTTTCCTCTGTACTCTATAAAATTTGCTTATTTGTGCTTAAACTTCAATCCAGACGGTGGAAAAATATAAATACGTTTTCACGCAATAATCCTTCTATAATTTCCATATAATACATTTTTGGGATTTATCACAATGAGTAAAACTGCCACCACCAAATAAAGAATTGCACTATACATCATTAATTCCAATAGGATTCCATTTATTAAGCCAATAAAAAAATTAAAAAATTGGTGGATAATAATCGGAATGATTAAATTCTGATTTAAGTTATAGAATGCGGTCATAACAATCTTCGTAGCGATGAGTGCAATCATAAAGAATAGTATATATTTGATTAAATCAAAGCCCGTATACCCTGTAGTAAACCATATAGGCAGATGCCATAACCCCCACCAAAACCCTATGATTATTGAAGCCTTTAGTGGTGAATGCTTCTTTTGAAGCTCTATTTGAGCGAAACCTCTCCATCCCACTTCTTCCCCTAGTGGTCCCGCAAAAAGGTTTTTAAAAAAGAAATACATCAACATTCCCCAGGATGAAATAGTAAAAATAGAGTCTACTTCTCGATTATTAGATACGATAAATACAATGATCAAAAAGATAAAGGCTTGAATCATCATGATAGTAAAAATTACAGAAAATTTAATTTTATTGTTGAATTTGTCTTTAACAAATTGGATAAAACTTTGCTCAGGATAGATTTTTTTAAATAATAATGCAAAAGCAAAGGTTGAGGACCAAGCTGAAATGCAAAGCATTACATCAAAGATCAATTGAGGAAATCCTAACAATTTTATTGCTCCTACAAGGCTAAAAAGTGGTAAAAAAATGATATTGGTTAGTAAAATAAAACTCACTACTGGCTTTTTTAATTTCTTTTCTTTATTCATGTATATACCCCGCTTTAAACTAAATATTTCATAAATTTCATATTTACGAATACCTTCAGCTTAAACCTAGGGGTTACTCACAGGTCAATACATGTTTCTTTCCTACCCCTTCTTCAATTCTACTCGGCCTCTCCGACTGTGCAATCAGGGGAAATTACATCTCTACTCGGCCTCTCCGACTGTGCAATCAGGGGAAATTACATCCCACTTTCCAAACAGCGTTAAACCTGCAGCTTTAGCTAACAATGTAGAAGCTTCGTTATCGAGCTGGCATCTATACTGTGGTTCGTATCCCTGCTCATAGGCATATTTGCAGATTGAACGCACCACTTTACGAGCATGACCTTTTCCTCTAAAAGCGGTCAGAGTCAATACGCCGAGATCCGCTATTTGTACATCTTCTCCCCAGGGATACATGCTAGCAGCACAAACCAAGCGATTTCGTTCAAAAGAGCCAAATACTGCCCAATGATCCAATTCTACATTAGCGTCATCCAAATCTTGTTTAGAGGCGGAGGATTCAAACGCTGAGAAAATTGCATCATCCTGTTCGCTTAATTGGCGCAATGTCCCTTCCTGATTTTCTTGCAGGAAGACGTTCTTTTCTGCTTCCGAAAAATAAAAAAGATAATCTGCGCCATGCAGTGTGACTCCCCTTTCATTCAATTTCTGGTGGAAGTTTAGCTCAGACAGCTCTTGTCCTTTAGAAAGATCTAACTTTTCAGCCATTTCAGGTGACAAGACTACCATAACCCGACTGTCTTCGCTCAGGTCATGGTTGATGGTGACAGTAAAGGTTTTATCGTTGTAGATAATATCTCCATTTAAAAATTGTGACTCCCAAAAGTCAGTTATCGTTTGTGAAAATAAAGGCATACTTATTCCCCCTGTAGTTAGAATTCAATTTATTTTCTCTATTAGTAACACCTGCATCTAATTGTGACTATTCATTCCCATCTCTTTAAATTTTATCGACCAAGCATTTTTCGGAAATTTTTAGCTTAAAAAATACTTAACACGAATTAGTAGTATTATAAAGCTTTAAACAGTGTGAATCTCAAGTTTTTTATTAAGGGAAAAACTGATTTTAAAAACGAAATGATTAAAGCTTCCATTGCTACTAAGTAAAATGAAGAAATATCTAATTATTTATCTGAAAATTGCAATAAATAATAATTCGACCTTTTCCTCTTCCCCTCAAAATGAACTTTTTTTATGAAACTGTTAATTTTAGTACACTTCTTGCCAATTCAATAAACTCCTTCATTGATGGTGAAATCCATTTCTCTTGATGCCACAGCATTTGAGTAGCAAATTGTATTTCAGATAAATCCCACGGTAAAGTGATTAGTTCTCCCCGCTCTAACTCTCCCTTAAGCGACATTTCAGGAAGTAAGGCAATACCGAGCCCAACCATTGCACATTGTTTAATGGCCTCTACACTATTAAACTCAAGTTCAGTCAAGCTGTCTGCCCCTTTTCTCAATAACGTGTGATAGAAGAAAGTTCGGTATGAGCATCCCGTTTCACTAAGTAGAATCTGCTCTCTGTTAAAATCTTCTATCCTTAATGTAGAGCACGCAGCTAATGGATGGTTAGGGGAAACTACCATAAGAAAAGGTTCATCCATTAAAAGTTCGGTATGAAGATCCGTAGATACGATAGGTTCATCCAGCATAAAGACCACATCCACATTCCCCTCCCTCAGACTCTGTTTCAAATTGTGACTAGACAAGGGTCTAAACAAAAGACGTACATGTGGATATCGTTCGCGAAAAACCCGGAGTAATGCGGGTAGACGGTATGTACAGAGCACTTCGTCTGCACCGATTGTAATCGTACCAGTTAATTCTTCGCTCTCACTAGAGACATATCGAGCCTCCTCAATATCATTTAAAATTTTGTTGGCATAGGGCAATAACCGCTGACCTGCATCTGTTAAAATGACACTCTTACCCAGTCGATCTAATAGCTTAACTCCTAATTCTTCCTCTAAAGCCTTGATTTGCATTGTTATAGTAGACGGAACATAGTTCAATACTTCAGCAGTTCTACTAAAACTACGTGTAGAAGCAAGCGTCCAAAATGTTTTAAGTTGGCGAATTTCCATTAAGACAGCACCTCTTCATTCAAAAAAATTGAACATTATGATCAAAAACGTTTCGTTGATTTGATGGTAGCAGTATCGTAGAGTGAAAATCAAGCTTCAACATTAAATCTTGTATAACAAAGGAGAATTGTATAATGAAAGATTACGAAATTTATTCATTGGGAGATGTCGAGCTACAATCGGGTCAAAAGCTGCCCCAAGCCTTCCTTGCCTATAAAACTTATGGAGCTTTAAATTCTACTAAGTCAAACGTAATTGTCTATCCTACCTGGTTTGCTGGTCAGCATACTGATAATGAGTGGTTGATTGGACCTGGTAAAGCTCTCGATCCGGACAAATATTTTATTATTGTGCCTAATATGTTGGGAAATGGTCTATCTTCCTCACCAAGCAATACACCCGTCCCTTTTGACAGAGCGAATTTTCCGCTTGTAACGATTTATGATAATGTCCGACTACAACATCGGCTTATAACCGAGAAATTTGGTATTGCGAAGATTGCTTTAGTTGTTGGCTGGTCACTCGGAGCACTTCAAACCTTTCAATGGGGATCAAGCTATCCTGAGATGGTCGAGCGAATTGCACCGTTTGGTGGAACAGCAAAGTCGAGGCCACATGCACAGCTTGTTTTTGAGGCACTTATCGCAGCCTTGCAAGCGGATTCTAACTGGAAGGAAGGATTCTATAGTCATCAGCCTACAAGAGGACTTGCTGCGATGGGACGTGCCTATGCTCCTTGGGGGTTTTCTCAGTCTTATTATTTAGAACAGCTCTATCAGGAAGAAGGATACTCGATGTTAAAGGCATATCTAGAAGATTATTGGGATCAAGTGTTCCTTTCCTTCGATGCCAACGACTTAATTGCCGTGCTCCGTACTGGAATCAGCGGGGATATTAGCGCCAATCCACTAGACAAGGGAAATTTTGAACAGGCATTAAACCGTATTGCCGCTCAAGCACTTGTTATGCCAGGCTCGACCGATCTGTTTTTCCCCCCAGAAGATAATGCATATGAAGTGAAACATATGCCTAATGCTATTTTTCAACCAATCGAATCCAAGTGGGGACATTGCTTTGGAATCGGTCAAAACGAACAGGACTCCCTCGTGATAGATAACCATTTGAAACAATTTTTGCTGTTAACAAATGGCTGATATTTGAATTCTTCAATTAAGTATGCAATCACTTAAGTAAAGCGATCTACATCAAGATTTCGTGGAGGTTTGATGTAGATCTTGACTTTATACCTAACTAGAGGGTATATACTCATAACGAATAAAAGAAGGAAGGTGAAAAAAATGTTTAAAATAAGTGAATTTTCCAGACTTAGCAGAATTCCATTACAAACGTTGCGTTACTATGATCAGCTCGGAATCTTAAAGCCTACCAAAACGGATGAATCCACCGGGTATCGGTACTACTCAGCTGAACAGCTGCTAGAGATTAACCGAATCATCATTTTTAAAGAATTAGGGTTTACACTACAGCAAATCGTGCATCTTCTTCAAGAAGAAATATCTGCTGAACAAATTCGTGGCATGCTTAGACTTAAAGAAAGTGAAATCGAGCGACTGCTTGATACCGAAAGATCCAAGCTTTCCCAGATTAAAGAACGAATACAGCTTGTAGAGCGTGAAGGGAGGATGGATAAAGACCAAGAAGTTGTTATTAAGTGTGTTGAAGAAATGCACATGATTACATATGCTTCGCCAGGAACACTTGACGATATCCCAACCCTTTTCGAAATTTTCAATGGACTTCTCGATAGTCGCTTCAGATTTACCTTATCTAGTCCACAGATGGTGCTATGGAACACTCCCGACAGCGGAGCGCATGCCTTTGAGCTTGAGGTTGGTTATACTGTGAAAACAGACACACTTAAGCTGCCTGAGCATCTTAATCAACGTTTCCTACCTGCTGAAAAAGTAGCCACGTTGTTGTTCCGTTCGGATTCAGCATTTTCGGAAACAGCCTGTATCGACCTTGCTACTTGGATTGAGCACAACGGCTACCGAATTCGAAGTGACCGACCGGGAAGAGAAATCTATGTTCCGCTATCAGGGGAGCCGAATATTCATCTTATCGAAATTCAAATCCCTATTGTAGAAGAGGGATTCGTCTATGAATAATAAATGGGTTGTATATCTACTTGCTCTAGCAGTTTTTCTTATTGGTACAATTGAATACATTATAAGCGGAATCCTTCATATGGTAGCAACTGATCTTGGAATAACAACAGCCTCTGCTGGAGCACTCGTTACGGCTTTCGCCCTTTCCGCAGCGATAGGGGCCCCGATTGTAATTGCAGCAACCATTCAGATGGATCGTAAAAAAATATTGTTAATGATGCTCGGTATTTTTATTTTGAGTAGTTTCCTAGTCTATTTCAGTCCCTCTTTTGAAATGATTTTATTGGCAAGAGTGATTCAAGGCATTAGCGGAGGAGCCGCTACTGTTATCGCAATGGCTGTGGCGACTCGTTTAGTTCAAGTACAGAATCGAGGTCAAGCTATCGGAACTATTTTGATGGGTTTAAGCAGTTCTCTTGTCTTCGGTGTTCCTGCTGGGACGTTTCTAAGCGAAATTGTTGGCTGGAGAATATTATTCATCCTTATAGGAATACTAACGTTGATTCCATTTTTAGTGATCTTTACCAAGGTTCCATCTATTACTAAGGAAAAAACTTTTACAATCGGAATGCAGCTGTCGATTTTGAAAAACAAAAAAATTGTTCTTGCTCTTACCATTACACTGTTCTATATTGGCGGATATTCAACGCTGTTTACTTACATCGCTCCTTACTTACAGGCAAACGCGAAACTTTCGGGTGCAGCACTTTCTGGAATTCTATTACTCTTTGGTCTTTGCAGTTTTTTCGGCTCCAAATTTGGAGGAATAGTTGCTGATACTAAAGGTCCGAAGTTCATGATTTATACTGGGCTTTCCTTCCAAGCAGTGATGCTACTACTACTAAATTGGGCAGAGGGCTTGATATTTGCTATCATCCTGTTCATTATGATCTGGATGGTGGCTACTTGGGCGACCTCCCCAGCACAACAGTTGTACTTGGTTTCCTTAGTAGAACATTCACCAGATATTGCTCTTAGCGTCAATACCTCATTTATCCAGTTCGGTTTCGCTCTTGGCTCGACTATCGGTGGGCTGGTGATTAGCAGTTTTTCTATAGACTATCTTAGTTGGTCTGGACTTATAATGATCTTACTGGCGCTTTTATTAGCAGCTCGGTTGTTCGCTTACAAAAATGAAAATAAAGTATCTAATAGGAATGCACAATAAATCAATTTCGCCTTGGCGTAAGTGTAGCTTTCGCGCAGTTAAATTGACACAGGTTGTGGCATTTTTATACTGAGTTCCACTATTTCAGTAGGTGTTTGGACACCCACTGAAAAGGAACCAAAACCGCATTCTTCTCATCTGGGAGTCTTCTGCTGAATGAAGATAAAATAAAAGAGCGTGTTTTTATGATTTGATAAAAACATGCTCCATTTTGATTTTTTAAACTTAAATTTGATATTCATCTCACCACTATTAAAGGTGGAGACTAAATTTTTATAATGGCTAATACATCTTCACCCTCTGGATCTATACCGACTTCCACGAAACCGAAGCTTCCGTAAAAACCTTTCGCTACAGGATTATTTGGATTGTAGCAGATTTCGATCTCTTCTAATCCATCTGTTTGTTTAATTTCGTTAAGCGCTAGTTGTAAAGCTTTACGTCCGATACCTTTGTTTTGATAGTTTTTGTCCACCATAAATATCCAAATAGATATTCTCTTAGTTGTTTCAGGCACCCACATGAAAAAAAATCCGACAGGTTTCTCATCTAACAAATTGCGCGTGTTTGATAGGAGGGGTTGAATTTTGATTCAACGAGTGACCACATATTTTCTGCTACATAATCATACTGATTTTCTGCCACAGATAGGTCACAAACATCCTCATAATTATTTTTATCCACATCAGTAAGCGTTATATTCATTTTTTAATCTCCTTATTAGCAAAAGACAGAGGTTTATAAGTAACAGAGCTTCATACAATCAATCTTGTATTTATTTCTTTGCATGTTTCCTCAAAATAATTTCTGCCATTTTTATTGCATATTCTTCACTATCAAAATCCTCAACATTACTTAGCACCGCAACCGTTAAACGTTCTTCTATAAAGTAGATAAAGTGAGAAGGATAGCCAGCCCAGAGTCCAGAATGCTCCAAGTAGGAATTATCAAAATTTTTACCGATAGACAAGCCAAAAGCATAGTCTTCATTATCGATAATTAGCTCGCCATTTGAAGAAGTTTTTGGCCCTACCTCACCCATTCTTTTAACAAGCTCTTTCCCACCAACAATGCCTGTAGCGAAGTTTTGTCCCCATTTTACTAAATCCTCAACATTTGTATGAACCGCTCCGTCCCCAGTATGTTCCCAAGGACTTTCATAAATTTCAAATTCACCTTGCTCGTTCTTCGTGTATCCACGAGCAATCGGAATATTAGTTGGATAGCTATCCACGATAGTTGTATCAATCATATTTAAAGGACCAAAAATACGTTCCTTCGAAAATTCACGAAGAGATTTTCCACTAGCTATTTCAACTACTAAAGATAATAAAAAATATCCCGTGTTACTATATTCAAATTTTGTTCCAACAGGAAAATCTGCAATTGGATGGCTGGCAAGATGTTCTAGAGATTGTTCAACAGTTAATTTCTCTTCATCCGAAACCCCTGCTTTTTCAGCTAATTCCATATAATCTGCCAATCCACTGGTATGATGAATCAGATGTCTTAGCGTGACAGATTCAGCATATTCCCCAAGAGAAGGTATATACTTTAAAATTGAATCGTCTAAACTTAGTTTACCTTCTTGCTCCAATAACAAAATGGAGAATGCTGTAAACTGTTTAGAGGCGGATGCAAGATTGAAAACAGTTCTTGTTGTAATGGGTAATTTCTTTTCTATAGAAGCTAAACCAACTGCCCCCTTATAAGTTACACCATCATCAAAACTTGCAATATAAGCACAGCCCGGTTCGTCTGGTGAAATATTGTTAAATAATTGTTGAATTGCTGTATCTATCGTTTGATTACATATACTATTCATATAAATTCACCTCTTAAAAATTTTTTCACCATTTCTCATCACGTTTATAAGAAGCAAAGGTTTCACTTCCATTAGGTTATATACATTTCTATATAAGATTTCTCTATATAAAATAAACTCCTCGTTCGTTAAAAGTTGAGGATAGCTCATAATTTTTAACGGTAAATCATCCTGTTCCTTGTGAAGAGGAGGCTGTACATATTCAAAGGAATTAAGGCGAAAACCTAATCGCTCATAAAAGCCTATTCTCCGCTGAGCCAATTCCGTGTCAGGATACTCCACCTCTAAGAGAATGGGCTTTTTTGACTCTTTCATATAAGCGGTCAACATTTTTCCTCCTACTCCACTCCCACGCAAAGTTGGATCGACAGCAATATGTTCTACAAACCGAAACGAAGGAAATTCCCATGCTGCTAAAAAAGCTACAATTTGGTTGTTGTTATCTGTTTCCGATATAAGACGGTAATGTTGATTGGCCAGTAGCTCCTTCTGTCCCGCATAAGTTCTTCGCTCACTTTCTGGAAACGATTTCTCCATTAGTGTGAAAATTTTATCAAATTCTCTTCCATTCATAATTACATTTCTCCTTTAAAATATACAGATTTGAGGAATGGTTTCTATTTAAATAGCAAAAATAACCACTAGAAAAAGGTTTTATAAAGCTTCTTTATTTCTTCATAAACCTTTAGATCCCACATAAGCTCCATTAACAGTAGCCATAACTAACAGTACCCCCTTAGCTTAATTAAGAAAATTTTCTCTTAATCAAGTGAAGCTTTAACCAGAAGGATTTTACATCCTTTATTGATTAAAGTCTTCATCAATCAGCAAATTATTAAAGAACATTATAAAGGTTCACACAGTGTGAACCTCAAGACTTTTCATAATAAAAAGGATACTTCGAAACCTTACTTGGTAGTGGGCCTGATCACTTTTCTCTTGCACCCGAGCAGCTTATGGGCTAACCTGAGCAGTTTTCCAGCCAACCCGAGCAGTTCTTTGACTGACCTGATCATTTTTCGCTTGAACCCGAGCAGTTCCAGAGTAAACCCGATCACGTTTCTTTTAGGACTGAGCTTTTTTAACCGACCCGGTTGCTCCTAATGTAATGCTTTCCCATCATTTGCCGTTAACCAATTCACAATTCCTACTATAGAAAATGTAATTATTGCAGTAACAACTGTTATTATAGGTGCTATACTAATTGTTTTTGCTATATAAATAAGATACATAATTGGCGCGAGTAATAGAATACTAGATACTGTCCATCCTGCAACTGCTACATAATGATAGACACCTTTTGCCCATTTTGCTTTTACTATGATTGGTAAAATCAACAGTAAACTAATGATTGTTGGAATTGTAAATGCGTAGCTAATACCTTTGAACGTAAGACTCGACATCACAGCCAATACAATCCATAAAACTTGCGTACTTATGGCGAAATTCACAGTACCATACTTTTTTGACATCCACTTCGCCAAAAAGAACGAAAGCACAATAGCTAATATCACCAGCAATGTCAGGATCCACGGATCATAAGTACCAAACATAACGATCCTATCTTCATCTATTCCAACGTTGTATACAATTGTTAATAGACGAATTAAAAGGAAATAGAAAATGAAAATAGAGACAAGACTACCAATCGACGCTATTAAACTAAAAATTAATCCTTTAATCTGTGTCACTTGCTTTTTAAAGCTGATGAAGAAAATTGCGACTGTTAAGATAAGTAAAACAACCATTAATGGCATTACTAACTTTTCGGAGTAAACAACTAATGTTTTTTTCATTAATGGGAAGTAAATCGCATCACCTTTACTATCTTCTAAAGCCTGAAACTCTTTTTCGTCCATCATCATAAACCTTTTCACTAAAGGAAGTGCATAGTTCCCAAAGTGACGAATCGTTTCCTCGTCACTATTCTCTACACGATCTATCGCTGCATGATATGCCTCTAAACCACCCATATTTGCAATGTTATACCCTAATTTTTTTGTTATTTTTAATTCCGTAAAATCTGTATCATTCGGCATCTTTTTATACATTTCAGAAGCAAAGGAGTATGCTACAGGGTATGGAACAGTCTCCTTATACAATTGCGCCAACCTTAAATCATTTGAACTCATTTCAAACATAATCGGTACCCCTGTATTACCTCTTGCCTCAAAGTTTAGCATAACACGTACTTCGTCTAAAATATCTGTTCGATCTTGTAAAGCTCTCGCTCCAAGTAAGCCAGGCTCTTCACCGTCTGTTAGTACAAAATAAATTGTATTTTTAGGTGCTGGCATTTGTTTTAAAGCTCTTGCTGCCTCCATAATCGTGACAACGCCGTAACCATCGTCTGATGCCCCAGGAGTTTCTATTTCAGAATCATAATGAGCTGTTACTAAAATCGCATTATCATCACTGGATGTTCCTTGGATTTTTGCAATAATATTTTCAACATTCTCTGCACCTAATTCTTTAGCATACTCCTCACCCCTAATATCCTTCACTGGCTTTGATTGAATTTCAACAGGAATATCTAAATCTTGAAAGTGCTTTACAATATAATCTCTTACTTTTTTATTCGCAGAAGAGCCTATAGGATGTGGTTCCTTTGCTACTTCTTTTAAATAATTTAGAGCTCGGTCCGATGAAAAATCCTTTTCTGTTTCCCCTACTTCTTCTTGAGAAGGACTTAAAAATTGACTAAAACTTATAACAGACGTTAACAATACAAGTAATATCGTAAAAATAAGTAACTTTCTTTTTTCCATCTATTTCTCTCCTTATCTTTTACTAGAAATGAAGTTTCATACAAATACTTTACCGAAAATTTAACCGATCGGTCAATAAAATTATACATAAACCTAACCAATCGGTCAAGTAGTTTAATTTATGCTATAATAATGAGTAAATGTAACAACCATTCTGTTAGGAGGTTCTATAATGATAGATGGTAGGGAAAAAAAGGGAAATAAAACAAAAGAGGCATTACTAAATGCTACTATTTCTTTAATTGCCGAAAATGGTATAGAGTCACTAAGTGCTAGCAGCATTGCAAAGAGAGCAAATGTGAGTAAGGCAAGTGTATTTCACCACTTCGGTTCTATGGAAACAATTCAACAAGAGGCTTTTATTTTATCTGATCTACTCATGAATGAAGCTTTAGAACAAATTTATAATGAATCTAAAGAAACAGATTCTTTTTCTGATATTATGCTAAAATATTTTCTTTTTTTTATTGATGAAAAAAATAAAGAATACTTACATCTAATTAATGTTCAATTACAATTTGTAGTGAAATCTTCATACGATAAAGAGTTTGATGATCTTATCTTCAATCAGGACAGAGATAAGACACCGTTTGATTTATTTGAGGTTTTATTAAAAGATTTTTATGGGGATCAATTAACTCCATCTGACATTGAGCTAATAAATGATTTAATAGTGACTTATTTAAATGGATTTGCCACTTTTTTAATCTCTTTGGAGGACAGAGAATGGATTATTTCATTATGGAAAGAACAAATTAAAATGACCGAAATCTATATTCAATCACTTATCGATAAAAAATAATTTAAAGTCAGCTTTCAAAAGTATCACGTGCTAAAATAAGCTGACGAATCAATTGACAGATTCATTCTTTTATTTTAGCTATCGTCAAAAATGTTGAAAAATTGCTATTAATAATGAATGTTATAATAGGATATAACCATCAATAGTGGGGTGTAATGTATGAAAAAAACAGTGAAAATAGCCTCCTAAATAAAAATTTTAATATTTAGGAGGCAAAGAAAAATGATTTTCAATAAAATTGATCGCAAGAACTGGCAGCGACACGAGTATTTTGAGCATTATATGACCCAACAAACAACGTTTAGTATGACATCTGAAATAGATATTAGTATTTTCTATAAAAACATAAAAGATCATAATTTCAAGTTTTACCCAGCATTTATCTATCTAGTGACAAAAGCTATCAATTCTAATATTGCATTTAGAACGTGTTTTAATAGCCAAGGAGAGTTAGGCTATTGGGAAAAACTAAATCCAAGTTACACGATTTTTAATGAGGAGACAAAGACATTTTCGAGCATTTGGACAGAAACATCGGATAATTTTAGACAGTTCCATCAAGATTACGAAAGTGATGTAACGAATTATAACGGTAGGATACGTTTATTTCCGAAATCCCCAATTCCCGAAAATATTTTTCACATTTCAATGATTCCATGGTGTTCATTTACTGGTTTTAACCTTAACATTCATAATGAAAATAATTACCTTTTACCGATAATTACAGCAGGTAAATTTGTACACAAGCAAAATGCTATTTGTCTTCCTGTTTCTTTACAAATGCACCATGCTGTTTGTGATGGTTACCACGCAAGCTTATTCATGAATTACCTTCAGAGTTTTGCCGATGAATCCTATGGTTGGTTGAATATGACCCACTAAAACCTATTTCTTTTGTAGAAAAGCGTTCCTGTCTAACAAGAACGCTTTTCTGTTCTCGCCTTTATGTAAAACTCGACTACTAAGCTATTAATTTGTTATTTTTCTCATAATCCATTCAATAGGTCCTCTTTTAAATTTTCTACTCCATAAAACAGAGAATAAAATACTTGCCACAAAAAACAAAATCGTAAATACTAGTGAAAATGCTAACGTTTGGTTCTCCAATCTGTTCATTAAGGCTAATAGGCCAACACCAATAAATACATGGCTAACATAATGAGTTAATGTTAATTGTCCTGTTTGAATAAGTGATTTTGTCACCCATTGCTCAGCGAACTTTTCGGCGAAATAAATGGAAGCAACGATGACAATAATCGCCGAAGCGGAATTTGATAAGATATATAAGATATTTGGTGGAATTGGTCCAGTTTGAAACAAATATTCTGCACTGCTTACATCTAATACTGACAGAGATAATCGCATTAAAGCCTTTGAAAGTACCTCTATTGTTATAAGTAAAAAGAAAGAAATAAGCATCATTTTATTTCTTACAGCTTTCTTTGATAAATCAAGTCTGCCAAGGATCATCCCAAGTAAAAAGAAACATATCCAAGGAAATACTGGATGATACCCATTAAACAAAAGATTTCTTAAAAAACCTTCAATTGTCCAAAAATCAAGATATTCCATAAATGGTTGTTCAGGATGCCATCCTTTTAAATAATTCATCATCACTTGTAGGATTTGTGATGTTATTAAAAAAAGACTAGATATGATAATCATGAACTTTGTAGATGATGCGATAAGAAATGATGCAATCAGCATATAAACACCATAATAATGTAGAATATCTCCAGTCCAATCTGCCACATATAAAAGTAAACCTAGAATGAAGAGAAAAGCGGAACGTTTCCATAATTTCACTCTATTCTCTTTCATATAAAAATGATTATCGCCAATTCTAGCTTTTCTTGTCATCAAAGCAACCCCAATACCGGCCAACGTAACAAAAGTAGCTGACGCCCTTCCTTCAAAAAGTCCAGTAAACCATATAAGCCAACTCGGCCCATTCCCTACCGCTCCCATAATAATTTTAAAATTTACTATAAGCATACCAAACATAGCCAAGGCTCTGGCAAAATCTAACCCTTCAATTCGTTTTGATTGTAACTGTTTATTCATAAACGTTCCTCCTTAACTATCTTCTAAATCTTATAACTGCAAACAAAACCCCAGTCATATATTTTTAAAAGTAAAAGCTCATTCTGCGTTTTTACCGACCGGTAAGTAAATAATAATGGATTCTTTTAACAAAATCAAGAAATTTATATTACTCTTTCGTTCTTCAGATGTGGACCTTGTGAAAAAAGAGATAAAACTGAAAAAATATCCGAGCAGATTTACCTTGGTCCGGAGCGATTCTTCCTCTGACCTGAGCAGGTTTACCT
>NZ_DKJS01000046.1:131255-131382 GCF_002455205.1 Lysinibacillus sp. UBA6686
CGGAGCGATTCTTCCTTTGACCTGAGCAGGTTTACCTTGGTTCGGAGCGATTCTTGGACTAACCCGAGCAGATTTACCTTGAACCGGAGCGATTCTTCCTCTGACCCGAGCAGGTTTACCTTGAACC
>NZ_DKJS01000046.1:131725-141014 GCF_002455205.1 Lysinibacillus sp. UBA6686
GGACCGGAGCGATTCTTCCTCTAACCTGAGCAGGTTTACCTTGATCCTGAGCGATTCTTCTTCTGACCCGAGCAGTTTTACCTTGAACCGGAGCGATTCTTCTCTGACCTTAGCAATTTCTTCTTTGTCTGGAGCTATTCTTCGGCTAACCCGATGTAGCTATTAATGGGGAAAATTATTTTTGGGAGGCTTTGAAAACGAGCAAATAACAATGCCCCGCTACTCTGTTCTTGAGACAATAGTTAATTCAGAGCAATCGGGCAAAAAGATTTTATGTTGAATACATTAGCACCAAGAAAAAACCTCATTTTGTGGATTAAAAATGAGGTTTTGCTTTTCCTATTAACAATGTGATGTTAACGGGAACATAAAGTTACCCTTTAGCAATCCTTTTTTCGCTAAAACAAATAACGCATCATCATCATTTGGCATAATGGTTGCTGTCATGCCCTTGATTGTAAAACTAGGTGTAAAATAAAATACCACTTTTTTTGTTGTTTCCTTTACAATGCTTGCTAATACAGCTTCCGCATTGTGAGCATTTAACGAAATGATATCGAAAATATGCAGCGTATCTCCTTCTTCTTCCATTAGCACAATCGTTTCTAAATCCTCCACAAAGAAAATAGTCTCATGAAATACTATCGTAAAATAAAGCATTAATAAACTTTCATTATGCTCAACATCTAAAATCATTGAGTTAACATGGCGGTTTTTCGCAAATTTTTCAAGTAATTCAAGATCATTGTCAATAGAAAGCTGCTTAACTTTTGCATCTATTTTCATTTGAATGGAACTTTTTGCTAAGTCTAAACTAAACTCACTTTCATCTAGACGTGTAAAGCCGAACTTTGGATAGAAATCCAATACCGTATCATTCGCAAAAAGATACATAAAATCATAGGTATTTTCGTGTTCTTTCATAATATGCAGCATTAATCGCTTCGCCAAGCCTTGATTGCGATAATTTTCATCTGTCATTACAGTACCGATCTGAATGCCTTTATATACTTTATCATTAATAATTACTGACATTTTATTAATTGAAGCATTTGAAATAATCTTACCTTGATCTACAAATGAATAGGGTATATAAGTGTCATTCCAATACCCTTTGTTATACCAGCCTCGAAAATCTAATTTGAATGTTTTCATTGCTAAGGCATTAAAGCTTTCCTTCAAGCTTTCATTATTTCGATAATCACTTACTAATTCATATTTTTCCATTTTAATTCCCTCCAATTTTTGTTTCAATCGTTTTTTTGTATTGTATGTATTTTATGGGAATTATCACCTCCTAAAAACAGCAAAAGACTTTATGAGCAAAAACCCATAAAGTCTCTTTATATGCAAACTAAAGTATTGAAGATCAAACCTTATATCTCAGTCTGATTTAATACTTTATTATTTGCTTATATTTGGATTAGACAACATTTGCTTCTCTCATTTATCGCAAAAGGACATCACTAATAAACCTATAATTTTCAAAAATTACAGAATAGTCCTTATTATTAAATTCATTGGAATTTAATTTGCGATAATAAGTTTTAGCATAAAAGTCTAATTTCCCTTCTGTTTTCGGATTGTATTTATTTTACCTTGCATTCTCTTTTTTGTAAAATCTTCTAACTACTGAGTAAAGCTTCAGTGTGTCCTCTTTCATTCTAGTACCAAAAAATATCTTCTTAAAGAATCCATTTTGAAAAAAATTACTCAAAATGGATTCTATCTAACAGAAATAAAAACGTTTGTTTACTAGCTACATAGTAATCGTTTTTGTTGCAACAGTTTGTTGAAATGCCTGATCATGCTCAACAAATACCATTGTGGGATTAAATTTTTGAATTAGCTCTTCAATCTGCATGCGTGAATAAATATCAATAAAATTTAATGGTTCATCCCAAATATATAAATGAGCCTTTTCACATAAACTTTTGGCTATTAGAAGCTTTTTCTTTTGTCCACCAGAATAATGAGAGATATCTTTCTCAAACTGAATACGGTCAAAATCCATTTTACGAAGGATCGATTTAAATAACGTTTCATCAATGTTATGCTCCTCAATAAAGTCCGCTAACATTCCCTTCAAATGAGATGTATCCTGTTGGACATAGGAAATAATAAGCCCCGACCCAAGATTTATTGAGCCCGTATGCTGTATCGGATTTCCTAAAATAAGTTTTAGGATACTGCTTTTCCCGCTACCATTTTTTCCATCAAGTACAATTCGATCACCTTGTTCAACTTTAAAGCTAATTGGCTGATTCACTAGCTGACCATCATATTGTACAGACACATTTGCTAAAGCCAATAGTTGCTTTGACTGAAAGACCAATGGCTCTAATTTTAAGGTCTCCGTTTTTTCCACATTTTTTAGCAGTTTTGACTTCTCCTCAATAGCTTTTTGCTGCCTTGATTCTATGTTCTTAGCTCTCTTCATCATCTTTGCTGCTTTATGTCCTACAAAGCCCTTATCTAACTTAGAGCCTGAATTCGTAGTGCCATTTTTGGAAGCTTCCACTTGACTTGACCAGCCTGCTGAACGCTTTGAAGAGTGCTTTAATCTCTCGATGTCCTTTTGTAGACGATGATTGGTTGCCTCTTCGTGTTCCTGCTGTCTATCAAAATTTAACTTCCAAGAAGAATAATTACCACTTTGAACTTCAATATTTGCCCTATTTATAGATAAGATATGGTCAACACAGCCATCTAAAAAGACTCTGTCATGTGAAATTAAAATAAATCCTTTTTTCTTCCTTAAATAATCAGAGACAACCTTTCGAGCATCCGTGTCTAGATGATTGGTCGGCTCATCAATTAATAAAAACTGACCCTCTGCCAAAAAAAGTGCAGCAAGCAACACCTTTGTTTGTTCTCCATTAGATAATGTTTTAAAAGGTCGGTACATAACTTCAGCATCAACATTTAAATAGGATATTTCACGAAGATATTCCCAATCTTCTGCCTGTGGGCAAATTTCTTCAAAAATTTCATAAGTAAACTTATTTTTATCTGAAACTGGATATGGGAAATAAGTAAATTCAACTGATGAAATGATTTTCCCACTATACTCATAATTTCCTAATAATAGGTTAAAGAATGTTGTTTTACCTCGACCATTTCTACCGATAAACCCAAGTTTCCAATCGGTATCTAATTGAAAGTTTACGCCTTCGAAAATATTATCAAAGCTACCTGGATAGGAAAAAGTTAAATCTTGAACTTGTATCATTGACATGAAAATTCCTCCTTTGTATATCAACACTTTTTTCTATTAATACAAAGTCGGTACATCCATCTAGTGTAATACTTCTCCGTATAAGTTTGATGGATATTAACGACTTATACGGAGGTTTACGTGTGTAACAATTGTGTCTGAATCGCTCATTTTTCTCACTCCTTTCATTAGATTTGACAGAATATTGACTATGAGAGAATCAATTTCGCTTTGCTTTCGCTACAGATAAACAATACATCCAGAAAGCTGAATAAAAATAAAAAATCCTCCCAATTTGTCATTGGAAGGATTAGTCTTTCACTGGTATTGAATAAGGACTTTTTTGCCATAGGAAACATGGCAAATAAAGTAAAAACCGATTGATTGATAAAAATGGACAGACTAATCCTATATTTTGTAGTTTGAAGTTATTGATTTCAACTTAAAATATAGATTAGTTGATCATTGTTCATCCATCAGTCCTCTCATAATTGTATATTTATATTAACAAATTTTTTATAAAAATTCAATTCATCTAAAAATGCTTTGTGTTTTACTAAGCTTAGCCTTCACTTTATCAGTGAAATATGTAGTTGAATGTCAAAAGGACAGCAATTTCAAAACAAAAAGAACTGTAATTTTTCATGTAGTGAATCCAATTTTGGAAATTGATTTCCCTTAGTAGTTCTCACTTGCCCTTTTTCCACTACTATCCCAAACTTTAATCTGATAAAATATAAAAAGAATTGTCTGAAGGTATAGTCAAAAGAAATAATTTGAATTTTCGTGGGTGATGATTTGAAAATTTCAATAGAAGAAATAAGCCAAGAAGAAGAAGAAGAGATTATTATTAGATGTCATGAGGTTGATCACGAAATAAATGAAATCATAAACAAGCTGAAAACTGAAAATCTTATTCTACTTGGACATCAAAATGATCGTATTCACCGCATTAAGCTTAGTGATATCTATTATTTTGAAGCAGTCGAGGGAAAAGTTTTTATTTACTGCAAAGATAACGTCTTTGAGGTGAAACAAAAACTATACGAATTAGAGGAATTATGCAAAGGAAAAAACTGTTTTCGCGCATCAAAATCAACAATTTTGAACATCACCAAAATTTCATCTGTTTATCCGACGATAAGTGGTCGATTCGAAGCGGTACTGGATAACGGAGAACGTACTGTTATTTCAAGGCAGTATGTGCCTGTTCTAAAAAAAATGCTTAGATTGTAAAAGGTGGATACATATATGAAACTTTCCGAATTTGTACGAGACATCATTAAGGATTTCTTGATTATTTTCGCATCGATAATTATTATTATTACTTTTTTAAGACAAATATATTATCCCAATATGGCCTTTGATTTAAAGTCAATTTATATCATTATGTCATTTTCACTTTTAAGTGCATTAACTGGATTTATTTTATATTCTCCTAATGATCTTAGTGAGAAGAAAATGCGTATAAGAATAATTATTCATTTCTTTACTTTGGAGATTTTATTGATCGTCTTAGGCAGCGCTATTAATATTGTAAACGATGCATTAGATGTAATTTTTCTAGCACTGCAAATTGCGGTAATCTATATTATCATTCGCCTACTGTCATGGCAAAATGATAAAAAAGATGTAAAAAAAATCAATGAAAAACTAAAATTAATGAAGAAAGAATTAGGTGAGTAGTCAAGAAAATCAATAAGCAGTAGTTATCAGATAACAAATTATTGACGGTAAGCATTAGAGCTTACCGTTTTTTGCATCTTATTGGCTTGTGAATACAACTTACTGTTTTTCCATATACATCCTTCCATCCGTTTATTATGATGATTTCATAAAAATTATGAGATGGAGGAACAATAATGGGAATTTTACTATTATTAATGGCTTTGATTTTCGAGATTGCTTTTGCATTCTACTGCATAGCGACTAAGAAAAACCATAACAAAATAAAGAATTGGATTAGGATTGCTATATTTATAGTATTTGTGTTACTTATTGTTTCATCAGTGATTGTTTGGAGTTTTAGTTGGGTAATGCTTGCTATACTACTTTTCTTATTAGCTTTAAATGGGACAGTAGCTCTTATCCTTAAGAAAACAAAAAACAAACCATACAAAACTTCTAGCATTGTCTGGAAGTCGATAATGATGATAGTGACATTTGTATTTGTACTTTCACCTGTCATTATTTTTCCACAGTACCTATCACCAAAAGTGACAGGCGAATATGAAGTCGCAACCGCTACTGAGACATTTTACGATGAAGAGCGCATCGAGGAATTTGTAGACACGGAGCAAAACAGATTCGTGAATGTGGAATTTTGGTATCCAAAAAAGGCAGATGGAACATATCCGCTTTTGGTATTCTCACATGGAGCATATGGAATCAAGGAAAGTAACGCCTCTACATTTACTGAGCTAGCAAGCCATGGTTATATAGTTGTTTCCATCGATCATCCCTATCACTCCTTCTATACTCGTTCAGAGGATGGAAAAGTCACTATGATCAATTCAGATTTTAAAAATGAAGTGGAAAATGCAAATAAAGGTGTTTACTCGAATGAAGAACGCTATAATATTATCCAAAAATGGATGAAACTACGAACAGACGATATGAATTTTGTCCTTGATACAATACTTGCAAAAGCCAAAAATGACAATAACCCTATTTATCAACATATCAATACAGAGAAAATTGGTGTATTTGGACATTCAATGGGCGGTGCAGCAAGTGTTTGGCTAGACAGGGAGCGTGATGATATAAGTGCAGTAGTAAATATCGATGCCTCTTTCTTTAGTGAACTTATTTATAAGAAAGAACTAGATGATTTTGTAGCAAGTAACAAAGACTTTACAACCCCACTCCTTAACATTTATTCTGATGATGTTTGGAGACAGCTCGATAGTAGTCCCATTTATATAGCAAACAAACTCAATAATGAGCACTTCAAAGAAGCATATACTGTTCATTTCCAAGGGGCAAAACATTTAAGCTTAACCGATTTACCGCTTTTCTCTCCTATACTGGCAAATATTGTACAGCGCGGAGAAGCTGATATAGATAAATTATATTGTATTGAAACAGAAAATGAACTAATACTTGAATTTTTTGACTCCAAATTAAAGGGAATCGGTCAGTTCACTCCTAAAGAGACCTATTGAACAAAAAGTTTTTTGTCATCATAAATTAGGATACGGCTTTGTCCAATACTTGTATAATTATTTTAATAGAGGAAGCCCATTAACTTTACAATAAAGTCTTGTTGAGCCTCCTCTATTAAACTACTGAAGTTATATTTACTGTGTAGTCATTTATTACTAATCTAAGGACGTTAATAATCATAATTAATATACTATTACTAATAGCAATAAATTTTTAAAAATTTACGTCATGAATTCTTATTATTATTCTTTATTGTAGCTAACAAATCCCTTATTACATCAATAACAACTTGTGGTCGATCAATATGTATTGCATGTCCTGCATCTTCAACAATAATATGTCGTTTATACGTTGATAAGTTAGCAAGCTCTCTCTGAAATCTAAGCCAAGCAGCCATAGATTCCTCTGTATGAAAAGGCTGCAGACCGCCAGTAACGACTATCAATGGAATACTTCCAAAGGATTTAGAAGTACGAACTTGTTCTAAACTTTCTTCAACCTCATTAAGAGAGCCTTCTAAAGTAAATTGATTATAATACGCTTCCTGAACTTCTTTTGAAAATAAAGAAGGCAATATTTTATTTTGATCCTCGTGAGTTGAGTCCAAAAGAACTACTCCAGCAACCTCCTCCGGATATGTACTAGCAAATAATCTTATATTTAATCCCCCGAATGAGTGTCCTACTAATACATATGGCGGTTGTATACCTGCTTTTACTAGTAAAATACGTAAATTCTCTACACTTTGTCTACTATGTCGAGGTCTGTCATCTATATCACTTTTTCCAATACCAGCTCTATCATAAATGAACATTTTTGAAAAACTTGATATTTCATCTTTAATTGGATTCCAGTTATCTAAAGTTACTCCATATCCTGAATCGAAAACTAATGTAGGACCTCCATGCTGCTTCCCTAATATTTCATAATATAATTCAATACCACCTATATCTAGTTTTTGTTCGACTTTGTCCTCAATAAATTCACTCATATTCAATCCCTCATCTTCTCCCCTGTTTAGTTCATCTCAAAAAGTTCAATTTGATTGAACTCATCTTAGCATGTAATAATTTTCTTTTCAACACAAAGTTTAATATAATTGAACTAAAATTATAGAATTACAAAGGATGTTGGAAATGAATGAGTTAGGGAAACGAATAAAAAAATTAAGAGTAGAAAAAGGAATGACAATATTAGAGCTAGCTGATAATAAAATGTCAAAAGGAATGTTAAGTATGATTGAAAATGGACGTGCAAACCCTTCTATGGAGAGCTTAAAATTCATTGCACGTCAGTTAGGCTGTGATCCTCAGTATTTGTTAGGTAACCCTACTCCTGATGAGCTAAAGTTTTTACTTAAGAAATTAGAGGAAGCCTTTGATAAAAACAACGATGAACAGATAATTAATCTAACGCAAAATATATTTGAACAACAGTTTCCTATTTCATTGGAATCTGCCAGAATATTAGATATTTCTGGAAGAGTAATAATAAAGACAGATCAAAATCGTGGAAAAAAGTTGATAGATTGGGCAATAACAATTTATGAACGATTATCTCTTTATAGCCATTGCTTGGCGGCTAAAGTATATGAAGTAGAATATCTTGCAAAAAACGGCAAGTATCATGCAGCTCTAATAATGTTACGAAGTGTTAAAAAAGAATATGAGGAAAAGGCTATAGTAATTGATTTGTTTGTTGATATAGAAGCAAATTTCGTTGAAATGGTCTTACTCTTTGGAATTGGTGAATATAAATCTGGAAAGGATAAACTAAATCAATTAATTGAAATATCAAAAAGAAAAATGGTCTTTTATAAAATGGATAATATCTTCCGAATAGCAGCGTTCCAAGCACTTCTTCATAACAATGAAAATGATTTTTCCTATTTTATAAAAAAATCTCAACAGTTTGCTATTTTTAGTGATAATAATAGGTCCTTAGCTTTTACACTATTATTGCAATCTCATTATTGTAATCAAATCTCAAAAGATTATAAACAAGCTCTTGTTTATTTAAATAAGTACGCTATCTTACTGAACGGTAATCTTGGAAATGATTTTTATTATCTTGAAAGAGGTAAAGCGTTATTAGGGAAAAAAAAGATAAATGAAGCCTTAAAAGAATTTGAGAAATTTGAGATGCCAAATACAAATAGTTACCCGCTTGAATTATGTATTCTCTACACAGCAGATGCATATAGGGCTTATTGTCTTTTACAGCTAGGAAAGGTAGAAGAAGCACTTATTTTTGCAAAGAGGGCAGCTGATAATATAGATTCGCTACCCGAAACGCCTTATCACAATTACATTAAAAACACCTTAGAGTTAGTAAATAAAAATTTGCCAAAATAAAAACCATAAAATGCGAGTTTAGGCTCTTGTTTTAAAACTACTTTATTTGTTATTAATTAACAGGAAAAGGTTCTTTTGATACACATTTCGGAGTACCGAATGCCAACAAAAGAACCTTAAATTATATTGTTTTTTAATAAAGTTATATTTAAATTCACTCTAAATTCTTGATTTCACTACATGTTTCAAAAAAATAGCCTTGGTTGCTTTGAAACTAGTATCAGATTAAAAACTTTAGTGTCCTATAACTCATCTCAAGCTCTTCTAGACCAAATAACCACTGGGATAAGTACTAAGGATAAAAGCCCTCCTGCTAAAGATAGTATTGCATAACTTGCATTTGCTACTACCATTCCTGAAAGAGCACCACCTGAAGCTCCTGCAAGTGCCACTAAAACATCCATTTTCCCCTGCGTTTTTGCACGAGTGGAAGGCTCTGTTGAATCTACTATTTGAGCAGTACCACTAATTAAGCCAAAGTTCCAGCCCAATCCTAGTAAAGAAAGTGCAATGATTAATAGCGCCATGGAATCGCTTGGTGCGAATGCTGCTA
>NZ_DKJS01000071.1:0-7098 GCF_002455205.1 Lysinibacillus sp. UBA6686
ACTGGAAAGCTAGTAGCCTGGAACGGAAATCACCTTCATTTTGACTAAAGATTCACAAAGAGTCACTTGGCCATTTAGTATTTCAACACTATGAAACACCTTTTGTTGAAGCACAAAAGGTGTTTTTTATACCAAGCAACCTACCACTGATTTATCGTCTTATCTGTAAGGATGTTTCTATTATTTTATCTAGTAGGTTTGCATAGCCTATTCCCGCCCCAAGTGCGCTTTTTGGGAGTAGGCTGTTTTTTGTCATACCTGGTAATGTATTGACCTCCATTACGTATGGAATGCCATCTTTGATTAACATATCAATTCTAGCATAAACACTGCATTTTAAAGCGTTATAGCTGGCTATTGCAGCTTCCGAAACACGTTCATGTATGGCAGTCGGAAGTTCAATTACCTCCTCCATTGTAGAAGCATCATTATATTTCGCCTCATAGTCAAAAAACTGTGCGGTATGTCGAATCGACAATATTGGTAATAGCTCACCACCCATGATCGAACAGGTTATTTCCTCCCCCTCAATAAACTTTTCGATAATAATTTCAGTATCCCATTTGAATACTTCTGAAACCGCAGATACTAAGGCATCTTTATCATTTACTATTTTAACCCCTACACTGGAGCCTCCCGAATTTGGTTTTATTACTAACGGATATCCCATTTTATCCACTTCATCTAGCTGCAGCTCCTCCATAGTCGAAAGATGGAGCCAATCTGGCGTTTCAATTCCTTCATAACGAAGAATTTTTTTCGATATATTTTTATCCATACAAATACCACTTGCTAGCATACCACTGCCAGTATACGGCACATCTAAGGTCTCAAGTACACCTTGTATCGTGCCATCTTCTCCAAATTTGCCATGAAGCGCTAACAGAGCAATATCAATGTTTCTCACTTTCTCTATAAGCTCTGTTTTGTCGTGTAGTTCAATTGCGACAACTTCATATTTATTTTTATCTAAATGGGCAATCATTTCATTCCCTGTCATGATAGAGACCTGCTTTTCAGAGGAAATTCCACCCATAATAACGCCAACTCGCATATTTTCAACTCCCCATTTCATTTTTCAATGTATCTCCAATAATCTTAATGCCATGGACAATATCCTCTTCTTTTAACCGAGAAAAACCTAATCGAAAAGTATTACTACCTTCGCCATTGCTATAAAAAACATCCCCGGGATAAAAAACAACCCCTCTTTGATAGCACTTTTCCAATAGTGTACGAGCATTTATTCCTTGCTCTAACTCAATAAAGAGATGAAGGCCACCATCTCCAGTCATTCTTTTAAAGGGAATGTATTGTTTGCAAGCTTGACGGGCTAGTTCATATTTTTTCTTATAGACTGACTTAGCCTTTTTTAAATATTTTTCGAAATAGCCATCCTGTAAATATTGATAAAGTACAGCTTGATCTAATGTTGATGTATGAATAGTTCGTGCCCTTTTCACACTTTCCAAGCAATGAATAAGCTCCCTATCTGCTAAAATCCAGCCAACCCGTAAGCCTGGAAAAAGAATTTTTGAAAAGCTACTGATATATATAACATTGTTACCTGCACCAATAAAGGTTATTAGCGGTGCTAGATGAGAGCCTGAATAACGTAATTCCTCATTAAAGCCATCTTCTACAATCGGAATTTGATAGTTAGAAAAAAGGCTAATGATTTCAGCCCTTTTTTCAGAGGAGGTCACAATTCCTGTGGGATTATGATAGGATGGAATCAAATAAGCAAAATCGAAATCCTTTGCTGCCAAGCTTTTTTCAACCTGATGTATATCGATACCATCATCCCTCATGTCAATTCCATGGATATCAAAGCCATGCAAGCGAAAAAGCTTTAATGCGGCGTGATGAGTAGGATTTTCGCAAATCACACGCCCAGATTTTTTAGCAAAGGAAGATAGCAAAATGTCCAAACCCTCTGTAAAGCCATTCGTAATTAAAATATCCTTATTGGAAATATCGACACCCTTCCTTTCCATATAGTGAAGAAGGTACTCGATTAGCGGTTTATAGCCCTTGGCGTAACCGTAATTCAATACGATATCTCCTTCAAGGGACATCCGAGTTAAAAAGGCTCTTTTGAAATTTTCCACATCAAAAAGCTTTTCTTCTGGGGCAACACTGTTGAAGGAAATCATGCCTTTTTCCCAGTGAATATCCTCCTGCTTCATCAAATCTAATTCATCAGCTAATAAAGTAACCTTATTAAGCCTCTCCCTCCAATGAAGCTCCACGGATGTGTTTTTCACTGTTACGACCTTTCCTACAAAATTCCCTTTTCCTTTCACTGCATAGATGATGCCATCTTGCTCTAAATCTGCATATGCATTCAGTACTGTATTTCTACTGACCGATAATAATTTACTAAGTTCACGGGTAGATGGAAGCTTCTGATGCTCCAGCAGATGTCCCTTGACAATCATTTCTTTTAAATAATCCTTTAATTGAATATAAACAGGACGATCATCCACAAGCTTAAAATCATTAAACACTTCCTGACCCCCTTGCTTTATTTTTGCATAACTGTTTCTAACCCAAAAGGTCCACAGCATATCGAATTTTCTTTAGTAGTGGTTGCTACTTTTCCTAATTTTAATCTAAAAAACCTTCTGTTGCTGACATTGACAAAAGTAAGGAAGCCATTCGTAGTATTTTCCGAATGGCTTTTTCATAGCATTAGAATTATGAATAAGATTTCTAAAAATGTCAGTATATTTTCCCATTTACATCACAATTAAATTCAATGGTGAATGCTTTTTCGAAATGTAAACCATTATAGTCAAAATTACCTTCAATACGAATTCTATAGGTTCTACCACCATCTATTAAAGAAACCCTATAGGATGTTTGCTCCCACGTGCCCCTTGGATAAGTCAGCTTTGTAGAGATATTGTCAGCTTTTATAAACAATTGCCGATCGTAAATCTCATTATATTGTGTCTCAAAATGTCCTGTAACTTCTATGGTTTTCAAAATATCCGGGAAGTAAATATAAGTTGTTTTAGTTGTACTGCCATCTGCATTGGTAATTACAGGTTCCGGTGTTATTAACATATTATCAATTTTCTCACGTTCTGTAGCCAAGTGCTCCTCTAACCATGATTCAACGTCATTTTCAAATTGTTGTGGTGTAATCCAATATTCATCTTTAAATTCCTCTATTGGTGAAACACCAAAGGATAAACCTACTTTTTTCTGCATCGCTCTATCTATAATCTCTAAATATTGCTCATAATATTGTCTTTTTTCTTCATCCGTAAGCGAAAGCGGTTCTTTTGGAGGTTCTTCCACAGACTGTGCTGATGGCTCAATATTTTGCTGTTGCCCTTCATCCGTAATAGCCATTGAGGTATCATTTGAGGGCGGGCTAGCTTTTTCTACCGATTGAATTGTAGGTAGTAGGCTAATTCCTATTAGAATTGCAGCTATTATTGAAACAATTAAGGGCTTAACATGATACTTAGGTTGATCGGACTTGTGTATTTTTGTACGAATATTTGCCTTTTCCTTCTCTGATAATTTTATAGAAGCAGGAAGAGATCGCTCCAGTTCTTGTTTAATATTCATATTCAATTTCTCCCTCCTCTATCGTTATTTTTGCTAATTTTCTCCCCCGTGCTAGCCGTGTTTTTATTGTGTTAGGAGAGCATTTTAAAACATCAGCCATTTCAGTAATTGAAAGTTCAACATAATAATGTAGCCATAATACTTCTCGGTATTTAATTGGTAAAGAGCTCACTAGTTCGCCTATTGATTGATTTTGCTCCTTCTGCAAATAGTCCACTTCAAGGGATTCGCGCTTTAACCACGTCCTTACTTTTTCCGTCACTTCCAATTTTCTATAGTGCCAGCTTTTTAAATAATTTTGACACTCGTTCACAGCTATTCGGTATAAATACGTTTTTATGGAGGAACGCCCTTCAAAGGTCTCTAAGCTTTTATAAAATTTAATAAAGACATCCTGTACAATATCTTCTGTTTTCTGTAATTCTTTTACATATGTATAAACCAACCGCTTTAAATAATCACCATGTTGCTCCATCGCCTCATACAGCAATTGCTCTTTGTCATCACTAGTCAAAGCATAACCTCCCCTCTTATAAAGTTAGACAAGCCTGGAAATGAACTGGTTTCATTTTATCAAAAGGAAAATACTCTCTTTTTCTATGGTATAGTATGTTTATGGTTAATTTTTCTAAGATTGAAAGGGGCTACGAAATGGAAGAGATTTTAACGATTTCGAATTTAACGAAAAGTTATGGGAACAAGGAAATATTAAAGGGGATTGACCTCCATGCATCTAGAGGAGAAATTATAGGCTATATTGGCCCTAATGGTGCTGGTAAAAGCACAACTGTGAAAATAATTTTAGGGCTAGAGGGTGACTATGGTGGAGATATCAGGCTCTTTGGAGAGAGCATTAAAGAAAATCAACTAGCCTATAAACGAAGAATTGGTTATGTGCCAGAAATCGCTGATGTTTATGATAATTTAACAGGCTATGAGTATTTAACCTTTATTGGACAGTTATACGGACTTGATTTAGAAGTAGCTGCTGACAAATCAAAGTCCCTAATGGAATTGTTCGGTGTTGGAGAAGCCTACCACGCTAGAATTTCCTCTTATTCTAAGGGAATGCGACAAAAGCTATTAATTATTGCCAGTCTATTACATAATCCAGACATCCTATTTTTAGATGAACCTATTAATGGCTTAGATGCAAATAGTGTCATGATTTTTAAGGAAATCTTAACACAGTTAGCTGCCCAAGGAAAAACGATATTCTATTCATCCCACATTATGGATGTCGTAGAGAAAATCAGTAGCCGAATTATCCTGTTGTACGACGGGAAAATTGCTGCTGATGGTACGTTTGCGGAGCTGCAAGCAGAGAATACAGAGGGAACACTGGAAAGAATATTCAATCAATTGACAGGCTTCCATGAACATCAGGAAATTGGTGAGAAATTTGTTTCCATTGTACAAGAGGTACGATGATGACAGATTTTAAAACCCTACAGTTGCTTGATAAATTCCGATTTATTTTTATCAAATTGGGCATTGATTATGACATGATGAGGAGAATCCTCCATGTAAAATTAACAATGGATGAGCGTAAGGTACCGACAATATTTAACCAGAACAAGAAGAAGGAAGATCAAAAATACGGCTATATTAAGTCCTTATGGATTTATGTTTTGTTCGGGCTAATACTTATTCCACTGATGAGCTTTGGTCAAAATTATCTTTTCCAGATGAGTATTTCATATGCCATGATTATTTTTTTAATTATGACATCCTTGATTTCGGACTTTTCATCAGTCCTACTGGATGTACGCGACAGAAGTATCCTATCGACTAAGCCAATCTCTACAAAAACGATTAATGCCGCAAAGTTTATGCATATTTTCATCTATTTAACTTATTTAACAGTGGCATTAACAGCCATTCCACTTGTCGTCAGCCTCATCAAACAAGGCCTTGCATTCTTTATTTTAACAGTGTTTGAAATTTTTCTAATCAACCTATTTATTGTAGCGCTTACCGCCATTCTCTATATGATGATTCTACGATTCTTTGATGGAGAAAAGCTGAAGGATATGATCAATTATGTTCAAATTGGACTATCCTTAATGCTGATGATAGGCTATCAAGTACTGATTAGATCCTTTGAATTTGTCAATTTAGATATGACGATAGTATTTCATTGGTGGAGTATTTTCCTTATACCAATGTGGTTCGCTGCTCCCTATGAGTTGCTATTAAATGGTAACCAATCCTTAATGACTATAGTTTTTTGTTTGCTAGCAATCATCATACCTATTATTTCAATATGGCTATATATCAAACTAGTGCCAACCTTTGAACGTAATTTGCAAAAATTATTAAATACAAGTAAATCAAAAAAAGAAAGAAAGAATCGTCTAAAGACATTTTTGTTAAACATCATTTGTGGAACTAATGAAGAAAGAGCTTTCTACCGCTTCGCCTCCCTGATGATGAAACAAGAGCGAGAGTTTAAACTAAAAGTATATCCATCTTTAGGCTTTTCCTTTGTCATTCCATTCATTTTTATGTTTACTTTTTCTAGGTCTGAGGAAGTTGATTATTCTGTTAGCATGAGCTATTTAAATATCTATTTCAGCATGATAATTATTCCGTCAGCTGTGCTTATGCTTAGTTATTCAGCGAAATATAAAGCTGCTTGGATTTATAAGGTCTTTCCACTTAAAGATTATACAGACCTAAAAAAAGGTAGCTTAAAAGCATTTTTGATTAAATTGTATATTCCATTATATATTGTACTAAGCCTCATTTTCTGCTTCATCTACGGTCCGAGAATTATTCCAGATTTACTGATTGTTTTAGTGACGAGCTGCTTGTACACCGTCATTTGTTATATCACTATAGGAGGTAACATTCCTTTCACAAAGCCCTTTAATGATATTGGCGATGCCCAGAGCTGGAAATCTCTTATATTACTTCCTCCGTTAGGTGCTCTAGCGGGATTGCATTACTTCCTGGCAGCTCAAGTTTCTTATGGAGTATTAATTTATTTATTCGTGCTTGTCATCACGAATTTCTTTCTATGGAAACTTGTATTTAAGCGCACATAAAAGACTTGAGCCTAGATTACTGGGCTCAAGCCTTTTTATTTTAAAAAACTTTCTTCTCATATATACGAATAGATAATAGCCATGATCCAATATATAAAATAACAGTTGTAAGAATAGCTAAGAAATACATTTGCGCTTCTTGTAAAGTCAAGAACTTTCGTGCTAGTTCTCTTAATATATCATTTATAGGAACTAGTAAACTAATTGTTAACATATAGATACCCAATAAAACACCTAAAGCAATCAATAAATAATGCGTTTTAAATTTATAGGAGATTGGAAACATGAATGATATAGCGACCATAACTAGACCAATAATAAACAACATTTCTTTCCATATAAAAAGATCCCCTTTTCCATTTATGAGGAAATCCCCCGCATAAATCATGAAAACAAATATTGTTGTAAATATCAGTGAACCTATATATTTTGAACTGACAATTTCCTTTCTCGTATATGGTAG
>NZ_DKJS01000071.1:7174-15890 GCF_002455205.1 Lysinibacillus sp. UBA6686
ATAAAATTATTTTCTTTTGTATTAAAACATCCTTAAGTATAAGGTTAATCATCCAATTACCATCCTTTTTTTCGTATATTGCATATGAGGGTACGCTTTTTCACCATAACCGTATCTCCAAATATATTCACCACACGAATTTAACAGCTGTCTCCATCACTCATTCTCTGTATACAATAGTGTGAGCATTTCTTTGAGCTCTGCTAAGTCAATGTTCATTTCTTTAGCATTTTGAATGGCAATCAACAGATTTTCTTCGACTACCTTTATTTTTCTTTCTCTCATCATTTCCTTATTTTGTTCAGAGATGAATGAACCTTTTCCCACAATAGAGTAAATAAACCCGTTTTTCTCTAGCTCTTCATAAGCACGTTTTGTTGTAATAACGCTAATTTCTAAATCCTTTGCAAGCTGGCGCATAGAGGGCAATGACTGCCCTTCTTGCAGTTCACCTGTTAAAATAAGCTTTTTGATTTGAGCATAAATCTGCTCATAAATCGGCTCTTTTGAACTGTTTGAAATAATAATTTGCATACAAATACCTCTTCTTTATTTTTATGTGATTAGCACATGAAGACATCAGTTATTTTCGTTAGCATGAACCATTAGAATTTTTATTTCAATACGCTAATTATTTCGTCCGTTGTAAAATGGAATTTATAATGTCTTTCACATAAAGATTACATTGTATATTGTTTAGAGTATAATTTTCTGCCTCACGGAAATTATCCGTTTATTGATAGGGGACCTTGTTTAAGCACGTAAACAGCTTGAGCCTACATCGCTGGACTCAAGCTGTTTCTTTTAAAAAACTTTTCTCGCATATATACGAATAGATAGTAGCCACGATCCAACATATAAAATAATGATTGTAAGGATAGCTACGAAATACATTTGCGTTTCTTGTAAAGTCATGAACTTTTGTATCAATTCTCTTAGTGTACCATTAAGACTAGGAGATAAAAATTTAATGATTAAAATATATATTCCAAATAAAGCACCTACAGCAATCATTAAAGATTGCGTTTTAAATTTATAAAAGATTGGCAGTATAAATGACAAAGTGACCATAACAAGACCGATAATTAGCAATATATCTTTCCATAAAAACAATACCTCTTTTCCATTTAAGAAGAAATCACCTATAGAAGTAATGAATATAATTACTGATGTATATACCAATGAACCAATATATTTCGAACTAACGATTTCCTTTCTCGTATATGGTAGCGAATTAAGCAAAATATTAGCGTTATCTTTTTCATCATAAGCAAAGGTCTGAGTGATAAAAGCCATACTATATAAGAATCCTATCTTTACTAGGGACACATCTATAAATAAATAGAGTATAATTGTAGCAATGTATATTAAAATTAATTTCTTTTGAATTAAAACATCCTTAAGTATTAGATTAACCATCCCATTACCATCCTTTTTTCGTATAGTACATAATATCTTCAAGCGTCGGTTTTTCCATAATGACAGAATCCCCAAATATGTTCGCCACACGATTTTTATCCGCAGTTAACGCCTCAAAGCCTGTGTTCGATTTACGGATGGCAACAAACTCTCGTTCCGTTTCCTGATCCAATAAATTCAATGTCCCTTTGACGATGGCATATTCCTCTTCAATCTTGTAAAATTCCTTCGTGAATATATGCTCACCATTATGAACAAAGGTAATATAATCTGCAATTCTATCCAGATCTGTTGTTATATGGGTCGAGAAGAAAATCGTTTTATCTTCATCTTGCATTAATTCATGTAGTATATTTAGTAGCTCTCTACGAAATATCGGATCGAGCCCAGCAGTTGGCTCATCCATAATAATCAATTCTGCATGATGAGCTAGGGCTATGGCTAATGAAGCTTTCATCTTCATCCCCTTCGAAAAGGTCTTCATATTTTTATTCAATGGTAGTTCGAACTGATCAACATAACGTTGAAAGGCATTATCATCCCAGTTTTTATAGGCTGGTTTAATAATCCTTTTCATATCCTTTAATGTTACATTTTCATAAAAGACATTTTCGTCATAGACAAAGCCAATACGTTCCTTTATTTCTTTTTCATGCTTCTTGTAATTCATCCCAAACACTGAAACAGTGCCACTATCCTGCTTTAGTAAGTTCATAATCAATTTGATTGTTGTAGATTTCCCTGCACCATTTCCACCGATAAATCCAGTTACAAAACCCTTTTTCACGTTGATAGAGAAATCCTTTATCTGAAATCCCTTAAAAGATTTATGAACATGCTGTAATTCAATGACATTTTCCATCATCCATCCTCCGTATACAATAATATAAGTATTTCCCTTGAGCTCCTTAAGACAAATGTTCCTCGTCTAAATAATGTATATATACTCTATATACAATATACACACCATAAACTTATTTTGCAAGTTTTAATTTTTAATGTTCAATATAAAAATTTCATTACATAGTAAATCACTATGAAACTGTAACATATGTCTCTCTTTTTGAAGTATAAAGGCATACAGTCAAATTAAATGACTGTATGCCTAACGTTAATTTAGATTAATTTGTATTTTCCTCGATGGCAATTTAAAACAACGCACAAATAGCCTGGAGATTATTACATTTTAAAGATTCTGCTTAAAAGTTAGAACTTTCTATAAATTTTTCTGACTCGTCAGCAATTCGCTTAAATTCAAAATCATGAATATAGTGGGCGCAATCTAATTTTATGAATTCACCATCTTTATTCTTACTAATAAAATCCTTTTGAAAGTCAAGCCATGTATCCTTATCCCAGCCTGTTCCTTGCCCATTCGATGAAAATAAAAGTATAGGGACATTTGGGGTTTCTAAGGTCTCTACCTTTTTTGCATTTGCCTTTATGTTCTTCACTTCATTAATCATATTCTTAGTTACTGTTCTGCGATAAAAAATTACCCTATACAGTTCCTTCTCTTCCTCTGTTAGATTTCCATACTTCATCGCATCACTCTCAGCAAGACCCGGAATCCATCTCGTTATGCCAATCTTTGCAGCAAGGGCACTTAAATAAACCATTGACATGTTTATAGCATAATCCTCATATGCAGCAGGAACAGCCATATCCAATCCAACAATTGCTTTTACCTCGTCTGGATAAATCTGAGCCCAATACAGAGCTTCAATCCCAGACATTGAATGAGGAAATAAAATATAGGGTCCCTCAACACCTGATTTTAATAGAGCTTCCCTTGTTTCCTGTAAAATCGTCTCTATATCTCGATTAGCATCTGTAATGTCACTAAATCCATAGCCTGCCTTTTCAACGACAGCAATTCTATATTTATCACTTAACAAGGAATACAAAGATTTGAAATCTAAAACAGGTGCACTGGTGCCCCCTCCAGACATAAATACTAGCGTTTCTTCACCTTTTCCTTCTATGTATACATGCATTTTATGGTCATTAACCTCTACCATCTTCCCAATGGGTGTAAATCGTTTTTCTTCTTTGGATAATTGTATTTGATGATTTATATAACTAGTTGTAATGGTTAACAGAAATAATGCCATTAATATGAGTAACATTTGTACAATTCTTTTGAACACTAGCTTATTATTCATCCCTCTCCTAAGCTAACCAGAATTATTCTGATTTTTTAAAGTCACCTCTATCTAAATACATTAAAAATAAGAAGCCTACAAAGCTGATTCCTAAAAGGATAGCTGCCCATGTTGTTTTAAAGTTTACAATGAAACTAAACAATGTAAAGATAGCTAATAAAATATAACTATAGGGTTTTTTCAAAAATTTCACTGTTTTAAATGTCACCTCCCTTTTTTTCTAACGTTCTAATATATAGGAGACAAATCGTAACTCCTGACCATTCATTTCAAATTTCTCGTCACTGATACTTACCTGTTTAAATCCATTTCTTTCAAGGACTCGCTGGGAAGCAATATTATGAGTTGTTGTTTTTGCCTTCAACTTCTTGATAGTGCCCTCTGTTTCTAGTAATAGCTTTAAAGCTTTAGCTCCTATCCCATTTCCCCCGTATTCTTCCCCCACTCTATAGCCGATTTCAGCAGAATTATTAGTTGCATCAATATCCACTAAATTTATCCTTCCTACAATATTACCCATGTTGTCTCTAATTAAATAAAATATTGATTTTTGTTCCTGTTGCTCTGCTAAAAGCTCTTTATGTCTCTCTTGAAATGTTTCAAATTTATAATAATCTTCCCCACGGCTTGGTACCATTTGCTCAAAAAATAATCGATTATTCTTTTCAAAAATAAATAATTCTTGCGCATCATTTTCCTGTAATTTATAAATAGATATTTCCAAATTTACTCGCCCCTCTTGCCTTTTTCAAAAGATGTTTTCTGTTGTATAATTTGTTACAAAATAACAGATAATCTTTAAATATTATCTTAACGAAGAGTTTAGATATTATCAAACTTTTAAAGAAGGCTTGTGTTTTGATGAATAGAACTTATATAGAGGAGAAATAATTTGATGAAACGCATTTTAGCATGGATTGTCGCTCTTGCTTTGCTAATTGGTACAGGTGTCTATTATTATGTAAACGTAGATAAGCATTATGTGTACTTACATGAATTCTATGATTTCCCTATCCCAAAGGAGGCAACGTTAGAGAGTGAAAGTGCGAATGGTAATGGCTTTACATGGGGAAAATCCACAGGTACAGAGGTTCCTCTTGGCTATCGTATAATGATTAAAAAGAGTGGATGGAAGCAGGTTAAAATGGATGGTCATAATGTCATTTATAAAAAAGATGACAAAGTAATAAATCTGTCATTAGCAAATAAATATATTGGCGTCCTGAAATAGAGGATAAAAATTTACTTCTATAATCTAGTAAAGCTGATTCATCATTTTGAATCAGCTTACTGAGCAACATATTTACTTTCTTTCAGTAAATCATACATGATGGTATCTTTCGTTATATGAATACCTAATTTTCCTATTTGCTTAAAGATAATGGTGCAACTATGAGATATATTAACAAATAATACAAATTTATATTCCCTTATGCTTGCAACACAAGTTGGTTCTAAATGGATCAACATCATTAGCATGAGCTGTTAAGCGTCCATTAATTCTTACTGGTTAATGTTAATTTTCCAAAGCCTTTAATAGTTAAACTTACTTGCTTTTTTTCATCCCAAATACTATAAGGATATACTAAATTAACTATAGTTTTCCCATCTATTGATTTTATATTGGCTCCTCGTGCATAATAGGACTCTCCCTTGTCATTTGTTAATGCCCATTCAAAAAATTGATTTTCATCCTCATAAAGATCTGCGTCGACTATTAAAGATACATGCATAGAGCCATTCGTAAGGGTTGCTGATTGAAGTTGAATGCCCTCAACAGCTTTTTCCGCTTCAAATGATTGTGTTACAACCTTCATTGGTTTCAATGTAAATGGCCATTCTCCATTAATTGAAACAATCCCTTTCTTTTCTGTATGGAAATGAATTGTTTCAATTACTAATTGAGCGTTATCTAGAGAAGGCCACGCCCGTTCATTCGACTGTAATAGAAGTTCATAAATTATGGTTTCATCGGTTCCTTTCAGCATTTGCTCCTCAGCATTACCCGTAAAACCTTTTGAAGTAAGAGGCTTTGTATCTGAGATAAGGGCATCAATTTCTTTTCCTGTAGAATCAAACATACGGTATTCAATGCCTACGTGATTAATATCCTTTATATCCATATTTTTCGGCAAAATTTCCATTTGCAACCCTACACGGAAAGCATCAGCAAATATATTTTCCAGTGTAACCGTAATATCTTGTGAACTTTGCGATACACCGACATATTGCACTTCTCCATTTTGACTAGCAAGTTCAATCCCAGCGTCATCAAACCCTAAAAACGCTTTTAGTTTGGCCATCGCTGTATCATTAGATAAAATCACACCCGAAGCGAGCACTACACATGCTGCCGCAGCTGAAATAGGCTTCAACCAACGTTTTTTTGTCTTTTTCTTTGATTTAGAGCGAATCTCGGTATAGGAACGATTAAAAGCTTTCTGCACAATATCTGGTAATTCTTGCTCTCTATTCATTTCCTCATGTAAACGCTCGTCTAATGATTTTTTCATAGTAATTGTGCCTCCTCAACATAATAATTATTTTTCAGATATTGCTTCGCTCTGGAAATCCTCGACTTAATCGTCCCTTCTGATTCATGAAGAAATTCGCTTATTTCCCTTGTCGTGAGTCCATTCACATAATAAAGTGTTAAAACAATGCGATAGCTCTCATCTAGACTCTCTAATGCTTCATCGAGCTCAAGAGAAATTTGATCTTGGTGTCGCAGTTCATGCAAAGTCGTCACATCCAGAGGCACAGTACGCTGATCCTGCCTCATAAATCGGTAGCAGTTATTTAAAAGAATTCGACAAATCCATGTATTAAAATATTTCGCTTCTTTTAAAGAATCTATTTTTTCAAACGCTGTCAGAATCGTATCTTGTAGAAGGTCTGCAATATCCTCATCTTTCAAACCAAGTCGTTTAGCCGTCCGATAAAGTGTCATTTCGTATTGACGGATTAATTGTATAAAAGCTTCTCCATCTCCCTTCTTTGCTTTTTTCACTAGAAACTTGGATTGCATGTCAGCACCTCTTTTTTCTCTTATATACCGTTAGAGCATTTTGATTGATAGTTAGTTGCATTCATTGATTGATTATTTAATAACACTAAAAAGCAACAAACGAAACAAATTTTCAAGCAATTAATCTTTCTATTCATGTACTTAAAAAAAGCTTACTGTTTATCTCCGAAAATAGGTATTTTCGACGTATTTAAAGCTTCATAAAATTGTCGGAAAATAAAGGGACTTTTAGACCCCGATTCGACACAATATAAGTAATAAGTTTATTAATTTTTATTGACATCCCTGTTTTATTGCATAATACTATACTTAAAATTTGAGTTTCCATAGGTATAAAGTTCCTAAAAACTCGAAGGGGGAAAAATATGAAAAGTAAAAGTATTAAGCGACGATTATTGTTTTTTACATTAGGTTTGCTGTTATTGTCATCTGTAATTAATTCTGTATTAGGCGTGTGGATTGTTGGGAAAAATAGCAAAGAAGTTTTAATTGAGAAAGCCAATGAACAGGTCTATGAAATCGCAAAGCAAGCAGAAACTATATTAAATTCTGAGAATGATCCCATCTCATCTCTACAAGATTTTGTGGAGTTAAAAGAACAACAAGATAATGTCACTTATGCTATTGTCATTGATACCAATGTAAAAGCTGTGGCGCACAGTGATAAAGGAAAATTAGGAAAAACATATGATGATACATACACAATCGATGGTGCTAAACACGGAAAAAAGCAATTTACAAGATGGTATGCTGAAGTTCAAGGAATATGGACATATGATATCATGGAGCCTATATATAAAGATGGCGAGCTGTATGGAGTAATTGATATTGGGGTACCTGAAAGCGGTATTCAATCTATTACAAACTCCGTACTAGGCTATCAGATTATTACAGGTATAGTAAGTTTCATCATTATAGGTACTTTAATGTGGTGGATTATTGGTCGCATTGTTGCTGCCATTAAGAATCTCGAAAAGGTTATTCATCAAACTGCTGGCTTAGACTTTACTGAAAATCCTGAGTTAGATAAGCTATTAAATCATCCAGATGAGATTGGTCTCATGGCAAAAGGCATCTCTAGCATGCGCTCTGCATTAAAGAATGTTACCAACAACATACATAATACTAGTTCTGAGTTATCAGATTCCTCTAAGATTCTTATTCAAATAGCAGAAGATACAGTACGTACGACTGACGAAATTAGTTCAGCCATTAATGAAATAGCAAAAGCTACGGAAGAACAGGCTCATGATACAGAAAAGAGTGCTGAACAATTAAATCAACTATCTGGAAATATTGATCGTGTTATAGAGCATACAGAGAAGATTGCTTCCATGACAGAGGATATTGATCATTTAAGTAATCAAGGTGTAGAAACTGTCAACCAACTCTCTATTTGGTCAGAGAAGAATCGCGAATCTTCACAACAGGTAAGTAACATCGTTCAAGAAGTAGATAAAACTTCATCAGATATATCAAGTATTGTTAATACAATCACAGATATCGCAACGCAAACTAATTTATTAGCTCTAAACGCTTCTATTGAGTCAGCTCGTGTTGGTGAAGCCGGTAAAGGTTTCGCGGTTGTTGCTGATGAAATTCGAAAATTATCTGAACAGACATCTAATGCTACTGAGGATATTAAGAATAAAATCTCTGCCATTCAGGACATTTCTAAAAGTGCTGTGCAGGAAATTAATACGAGCCTTAGCGTTGTCGAACAAAATGCAAAAGCTACAAAGGATACTAGTGAGATTTTTAATACAATAAAGACAGCTCTAGATCAAACGAGTGAAGTGGCACAAGAGGTGAAACTTTTATCTAATGAGATGGATGAACGCAAGGAGCATATCATTAGTGCAGTTCAAAACATATCTGCTTCTGCCGTAGAAACTTCTGCAGGTACAGAACAAGTTTCTGCCTCCGCAAATGAACAGCTTAAAAGCATCGAGACTGTCTCTGAAAAAGCTAAAGACCTAAATGCTATTGCTGATGCTTTAAGAGACGAAATGAAAAAATTCACTATTTAATGTAAAAAAGCTGATTCAATTATGAATCAGCTTTTTTACATGTTGTTGAAATACTATTATGTCAATGAAATCAA